>NZ_CALMCQ010000096.1 GCF_937863175.1 uncultured Meiothermus sp.
ATGTCGAATGTGATCAAGCTTGCTGCGGGCTCCGAGTTCCCCCTGGCCATTCTGAACAACGGCTCGGTCAAGTCCTGGGGTGACGATGCAGCCTTCCAGCTTGGCAATGGACCCACCACCGGACACCAAACCACCCCGGTTGATGTGCTGAGTATTGACTCCGCCAGAACGGCAAGGGCGCTGGCAGCTGGTATTTTCCATGCCTTCGCGCTGCTGGATAATGGCTCGGTGGCGGCCTGGGGCAGTAACTTTCGGGGTCAGTTGGGCGATGGCACCAATAACTCCTCGGCTGAAGCGATCCCCACTCTCATCACTGGGGTGCAGGTGCCTCCGGCCCCCGCACCCTAGCCTGCAAAGGGCTCAGAACTGCCTGGTCAGTCCAGGCAGTTTTTTCCTTGCTGTACGGGTTACCTTCCAAGATGTTACCGACTTGAAGGAATAGCCCAAAGAAGGACGCGCTGTCTATCGCGGTGAAAGCCAGTACGGCAGCAGCCTGGGGGCTCCCATATTTTGCAGACGCTGTACCGTCAGTGGGCTGAAGGGATTGTAGATGCCCCCGTCGCTGGCCGCTGCAAAGCTAAAGCCATCCAGGTTGATTCCAGAGGGTGGGGTGCTGCTCTGGGCCAGGGGCAGCCAGTCGCGCAGGGGTAGGCTCACCTGTACCGCGCTAAGCGACCAGTCGAGCTCGAGGTTGGTGCGCAGGTTCCAGATGTCCTGCCACCCGTTGGCAGGGGCATTGGAAAGCGAGGGGGCACAGGGAGTTTGGCTGGCCGCGCAGGTCTGGGCCAGATCGGGGAGATGGTAGCTCGCCGTGGTTCCCAGCCAGCCTTGCGAGAGGTGCAGATCCCATTCCAGGTTGATGTTGGGCGCTACCGCGAGCTGGGCCAGCTGCAGGCTGAACAGGCGAGTGCCGCTGCCCGACCAGGCGTAGCTGGCGCCCCAGGAGGCCCGAGGTCGGTTGTCTAGCAGGGTCAGGCTTGCTCCCGGCAGGTTGAGGAAACGGGCAGTGATGTTTTGTGGGCTGGCCAGACCGCGCAAGACCTGCCGGGAGCGCAGGTTCAGGTTGCTAAAGCTGGTTTCGCGGGCGTTGAACAGGTAGGACTCGCCTGAAACTCTCCTTGCAGATGGTATGGCCCGGTAGATCAGGTTGGCGGCTTGCTGCTGGCTGTCGGCCAGGAAGAGGGTCTGGGTGGTACTGGTCAGATAGGCCAGATAGCTCAAACCCTCGCTCGAGGAGTCGGGGTTTTGCAGGGTGGCAGTGAAAGAACCCTCGAGGGCGAACGAATCCGGCCCGGTCATATCCAGATTGAGGGTCTGGTTGCCCGCGACGGTGTAACCACGCAGAAAAAGGGCTCGGTCTGCTTCGAAAACAGTTCCAGGAGGCGCGGGCAGCTGGTATCGCACTGCCAGCAGGTTGGCCGTGCCCTGGCGAACCCCCTGCAAAAAGTAGCCTGGGTAGGCTGGGTGGGGCGGGAAGTTGCCAGTGCGGGCCGGGTCTACGAAATCGCTCGAGGCTCCATAGGCCACCTGTCCGTAGCTGCCTGCCAGACCGCTCAACTGACCGCTCAGGTCGGAGAAAGACCCTCCTGGAGCTGTTGGGGGACACTGCAAGGCCAGGTCGCGCACCTCGCCAAGGGTGAGCTGGTAGACACTGGCTTGATAGGTGGTAAGGCCGGCCTCGGTCTTGCTGCAGACCACGGCCCAGCCATAGCGCTCACCGGCGTTGCTGATACGAAGGGCATAGCTTCCGGCGTTGGGCTGTATCACCTGCCAGGCCCCGCTATCGCCCTGAGCCGCCACCCAGGTGGCTCCCGAAGCTGTCAGGCTTACTGTGTCGGACACGCTCAAAATCAACAAGGCGGTACGAACCAGGCTGCCCTGTGCGCCCCTGACCCGCAACACATAGTCTCGCAGGGGGAGGTCGGGTGCAGTGGAGATGGTGAGGGTCGAGGTTGTGCCATCCGCCTCCTGGGGCGCAAAAGTAGCGCTGAGGCCTGCCGGGAGGGGGGTGCCGTCGGAGCGCTCGAGACTGAGGGCAATGGAACCGGCCAGACTGTTGCGGGTGATGGTAATGGGTTCACTCAGGCTGCTGCCCCGCTGTACGCTCAGATTTTGCGTAAGACCCAGCTGGAAATCGGAGTCGGGTGAGGCAGGCAATACCGTGAGGGTGAAGTCGAGGGTGCGTACAAGGCTTCCCAGGCTGGCCCGTACGCGAAGCTGGTGGGGGGTGATGCTGGCGGTGGGAGCCACCGAAATCCGCAGGATAGAAACGGTGCTGTGGGGTTGGGTCGGGCTGAAGGTCGCAGTAAGGCCACTGGGTAGGGCAGAGCCATTCTGCTGCTCGAGGCCCAACACCACTGTACCCCCGATATTGACGCGCACCACATCCAACAACAAATCCACACTCTGGCCCTGACGGATGGAAGGGCTGGGATTGTCAAGGCTAATTTGCAGGTTCGGCGCGCTGGCCTGCTCAACTCTTAAAGGCAGGTCTGCGGTCTGGGAAAAACCAGCCTGCGAAACCCGTACGCGCAGGGTGAAGTTGCCGGTGGCCGCGCTTCCTGCGGTTCGCACCCGCAGGACGGTGGTATTCCCCAGGATGCTGTTGGGTTCAAAAGTGGCGCTAACCCCAGCGGGCGGTGGGCTTGCCAGGTCTAAAACCACCATTCCAGTCAGGCTGGTACGCACAAGGTTGAGGGTGACATCCCCGGTTTCGCCCTGTTGAAGGGTCAGACTGGTCGGTGAAAACGAAATTTGGACACTGGACTGCGGTGTGGGTCGGGTACAACCCGCCAACAGCACCAGTACAATCCCAGTCACCCAAAACCCATGCCTGATGACCCATATCATTTTCTTGATCCCGCTCATCCTCACGCTCTGACGATAGCATCCACCCTAACGATGTCAAGTCAATTGGCGTTACTTGAGGTACTTACCCTGAGGGCGTACTATGTGAGAGGTTGTATGAGAGGTTGCTCAAGGGGCTAACACCCTAATCCCCACAAGACCATGCTCCATCAAGAGTCAAATAATGCTGCGTATGTTTCGCTGTTTATCGATACTGGTTATTGCAATCACGGCTTGTGGGAGTACCCTGGATGTGAGTAGCCCGAATCCTTCACCCCCGGCTCCAACCCCAAGCAGCTGGTGGAAACCGGCTGCCAACGCCACCTGGCACATCCAGTACACTGGAACCCTCAACAAGACACGCCAGGTTGCGATTTACAACGTGGATTTGTTCGATACCCCGGCCAGCGTGGTGCAGGAGTTGGCGGCCCGGGGGGTCAGAGCGGTCTGCTACCTGAGTGCGGGCTCGTGGGAGAACTGGCGACCCGACAAGAACCAGTTTCCACCCGAGGTCTTAGGCCGCAACTACGACGGCTGGGCCGGGGAGCGCTGGCTGGACATCCGCCAGATTGACAAGCTGGCCCCCATCCTGAGGGCCCGGCTCGATCTGTGCAAGCAAAAAGGCTTTGTGGGGGTAGACCCCGATAATGTGAATGGCTACCAGAACAACACCGGCTTCCCCCTCACGGCCCAAGACCAGGTGCGTTTTAATCGCTGGCTGGCTAACGAAGCCCACCTGCGTGGTCTGGCGATTGGTCTCAAAAACACCACCGAACTGTTATCACAGCTCATAAACGATTTCGATTTTCTTGTCACCGAGGAGTGCTTTGATCAGGGCTGGTGTCATCAGACCCGACCCATGGTGCAGGCCGGCAAGCCGGTGTTCAACATCGAATACACAGATACCCGCATCAAAAGCGCATCCCAGTTTTGTAGCGACACCGCCAGTCTAGGAATCTTCTCGATCCTCAAACGGCGCGAGCTCGACAGTTGGGTCGAGGAGTGCAGGTAAGCGGTTCCCATTTTCATCCCGGGCGATAATCTGGCTGGTAATCACTCGAGATTTGCGTTTAAGGGCTTCCATAGTTTGTTTATCATAGCGTACACCTTGCCATATGTTCGGGCGGTGAACGAGGGCTGGGGTTTATGGGTAGCCCCTGCTGATGCGACAAACTCAATGGGGCGCAGCTTAGTGCACGGTGATTGTGAATGGCCAGTTGCGGATTCTGCCGGAACGCAACGTAACCGATCCGTTAATTCGAACAACTGCCTCCTGGACAACCAAATCCGGCTCAGGCAAAATCGGGTGAGCAGGATTTGAACTTTTTTCGAGCTGCGGTTCTGGTGATCCCATACGCTTCAAAAAAGTTGTACTCGACGCTCTGTTGTGCTGATTGGATACAGCCAGCGTCGCGAAAAACTCTCGAGTGCGGTCTATGCAGTGACGTAAAAAGCCCCTTACTAGGGCAATTAATGTAACGATATGTAACTAGCGGTTAGCCCTATTGGATTTACCGAGACTCTTCTACTCTGAGGCTGTGGGGGGTCTCCTGAGGGCAATGGGGAGATACAAGGATCGGATCGAATGAAAAAATCTACGCAGCACATGTTGAAGTTGCTATCGTTGGCGCTGGTTCTGGCTCTAGGCAGCTGTAATCTGCAACAAAACAATGCTTCCGATGCACCCATAGCAGGCCCTATACCGGCCCCGCCCAAGCCTCGCTATGAGGGGGCTCCGCCAGCTTTGCCGGTTCGAGTTGAGGATGTTAATCGTCCGCTGCCCAATGTACAGATTCGGGTGCCCACCCAGCCCCAGCGCCAGGGGGTGCAGTCCCAGGCGCTCCCTGCCAACCGCATCGCACTACGAATACTGGTGATTGGTCCCACCGAAGAAGACCCCGGCCTGCAGGCCTGGCGGGCCCTGCTCGATCAGCTGGGCAGCAACTACCAGGTCTTGATTGCTTCTACCCAAGACCTCACGCCCAGCATACTGGAAGATGCCTCTGGCGGGCATTTTCAGGCCATTCTGCTGGCCAGCAACAACCTGGCTTACGAAGTTTCGCCGGGGAATTTCGTCAGTGCTTTTAGCGCAGAAGAGTGGAGCCGGTTGTGGGAGTATCAACGCCGCTATGCGGTGCGCTCGGTCTCACTTTATACCTTTCCGGGGCCAGGCACACCCAGCCCGCGCTTTGCCGATCCTGAAGATTATTGCATTCGCTCGGTACGGCCCGAGGGCGATGAAGGGATCCGTACCGACGACACTGCTACCAATCCGCCAGGTAGTCCACCGCTCTTTCCGCCCATCAATATGACCCTCACGCCTGAGGGACGTGGTTTGTTCAACTACCTTAACCCCAGTGCCATCATTCCTATTCGCTACGCCTTTACCTATCCGGCTCGACTGGCTACCGTGCAGGAGTCTCCTGGTTGTACTGTACAGCCGCTCTTGCTGGACTCCGGCGGAAACGTGCTGGGTGTGTTTAGCAGATCCTCCGACGGGCGCGAGCGAATTGCCCTGACTTTTGCTCACAATCCCTATCTCAATCATACCCAGCTGCTGGGTTACGGCCTGATTCGATGGGCGACGCGGGGGCTGTTTGTGGGTGAGCGCAGGCATATTCTTGCGGTGGATGTGGATGACTGGGGCCTGGCCTCCGACCGTTGGGATGTTACCAATATTTATGTTCCGGGGCAGCCACCCCGGTTTCTACCCGAACCTTTCCGCCTGTCGGCGCAGGATGCCTGGTCGGCTTACCTGCAGCAACGGCAGCTCAACAGCCGATTCCCGCTCAGCAACGGATTCATGCTCAACATTGCCTTTAATGGGCGGGGGGTGAATACAGCCGCCGCTGCAAGCTGCAATCCCAGTGTATCCGGCCCCGATCCGCTTTCCAGCCTGACCAGGTGTCTGGCCAGCCGGATGCGTTGGGTCAACCATACCCGCGACCACCCGTCCATGGACAACATTACCGATACGCCCTCGCTGCGCTTTCAGATTGCCGAGAACACCCGGCTGGCCAACCAGATGGGACTGTGGTACGGCAGCAGAACCCTCAAGACCGGCGAGTTGTCGGGTTTGGGCTGGTACCGGAG
>NZ_CALMCQ010000097.1 GCF_937863175.1 uncultured Meiothermus sp.
AAACCGTCTCGTCGCGCAAGCGGAGGTCAAAAATGCGAGCGTCGTAGTCCACCGAAGTGGGCTTGAACCCCTTGACCTTAGCGCCCAACTCTTTTGCGGCCTTGCGGTTCATGCTCACCCGCGCTATAGCCCTGACTGCGAGATTGGCGCTCAACCCAAACTTTTCCCGCACATCCCTATAGGTCAACTGCTGAATCCGTGCACTGTTCCTGATGTTGCCAGGCACAGCCGCGTGGATGTGGTTGCAGGCATTCGCAAAAGCGACCAACGTAGCCCTCAAAGCAACTTCTTGCTCGGGAGTTGGAGTCAGCTTTATTTTTACGGTAAGCACCTGCTGCACGAAATAAATATATTAAAAAATGTCACTCTATGTGACCAATAGTCTGCGGGGTATCCCCGAAGGAGTTCTGTGAAGCAATGTGTTTCCAATACAGGTGAGGGGTTAATGCTCTATTCGCCGCTTACCGACAGGGCTGGCCTGGGTGGCTCGGCGTTCAGCTTAAGAGGTAACGCACTGCCAGCCCCAAGCGCATGGGCCGGTCTTTTTGGCTCGCTCATCGGGCTAAACGGTTTCGGCTATGCACACGCCAAGTGGTTTTACGAGGGGAAGCCCCCGGCCCCCGACTGGGCCGGTTTTTGGCAGCCTGTCCCCCTGCTGGCCGTGGGGACAGTCCTGCTGCTGACGTTTATAGCGGCGGTGGCTTGGCAAAAGAGGGGGCGACGCGGTTTCTTGCCTGGCCCGGCTTGGTTCGGCGCTACCCCCGACCGCCGGGCGGCCTTGTACGCGATGATGCCCGCCGTCGTCGGGGTTCACCTGGCGGTGGCGCTTCTGGTCAGCGGAGTCCAGGGGCGGCTCTTCTCTGCCGACAATGCCCTGCCTGCGGGGTGGGCCAACCTGCTGGGTCTGGGGCAGATCGGGATCGGCTTGGCGGTGGCCTACGGCGGCATGACCCGACTGGCCGCCTTGGGCCTGGCGGTCACCTGGCTTCTGGGGGTCGCCTTGCTGGGGTTGGAGCCTATGCTTGAAAACGTCTTCATCCTAAGCCTGGCGGCGTTCTTCTGGCTGGCCGGGCGGGGGCCGGTGGCGGTGGATCGGCTGATCTTCCCGTCGCTGGAGCCCTCCGCCCGACTCATGGCCTGGGCGGTTCCGGCGCTCCGGGTGGGGCTGGGCCTCAGCCTGGTGGTTGTGGCCTTCACCGAGAAGCTGGCCAACCCCGGTCTGGCGGAGGCTTTCCTCCGGCAGCACGCCTTGAACTTTCTGCCAACGCTGGGGCTCCCGGTCTCGGACGCGGCCTTCGCGGTACTGGCGGGCTCGGTGGAGTTGCTGGTGGGGCTCTGGCTGGTGGCGGGGGTCTTCCCACGGGAGGTGGTTCTGCTGGCCTGGGTTCCGTTCAACCTCACCCTCACCGTGTTCGACTGGGTTGAACTGGTCGGACACCTGCCCTTCTACGCCGGGATGGCGCTGCTGCTCGTCTGGGAGCCGGGCCGGGCCAACCTCGAGGTCTGGCTCCACGGTCTGCGGGGCGGGCCGCTGGCCGTGAACCTGAGAAAGCTGGGACAGCACAGCCGGGCGCGGCGCGGCCCGTAGTTCCAACGCCCCCCGCGTCGGCCAGCCGGTCAAGCCTGTCTTCGGGGCACTGCGGGCGGGGCTTTACAAGAACTTAACCGAGTCCGGCTAGGTTTTGGGGATGCCCCTGGCGGTTCCTGTGCGCCCGTGCGCGGCTCCGATCCGCGATCTGCCCCCGCTGGCGGGCCTCCTGCCCCAGTCCCTGAGTGCCCACTCACGCTGCCAGCCGCCAGCGGCCCCTCGAGCCAGGGGGGCTCTCGGGGGCCGCCGGGGCCGGGCATGGTCGGAGGCCTGACGATGCGGATCGTAAACCAGCTCTGGTTCGTCTCCACCCACCCGCTCAAGCGGGATGACAAGCTCCGGGCCGTCCTGGGCTATCTGCGGTGGCTGGTCGGCATCCGCCTGCTGGGGGGCGAGCACGTGTACGAGTGGGTCAACGGGTCGAGGCTGCTGGTGCGCCAGGGGGAGGCGATCTCGGCGAACGTCTACACGGGGATCGAGGAATTCGCCGACATGGGCTACCTGCTGCACGTCCTGCGGAAGGACGACCTGTTCGTGGACGTGGGGGCCAACGCGGGGGCGTACACCGTCCTGGCGTGCGCGGCGGTCGGGGCTCGCGGCCACGCCTTCGAGCCGGTTCCGGCCACCTACCAGCGGCTGCTCCAGAACCTCCACCTCAACCACCTCGAGGGGTGGGTGGTCGGCCACAACATCGGCCTCGGGAGTGCGCCGGGGCGGGCGGCCTTCACCACCGCACAGGGCAGCACCAACCACGTCCTGGCGGTCGGCGAGCCCAGCGCCCTGGCCATCGAGGTGGAGATGTCCACGCTGGATCACGCCCTGGCCGAGGAGGCCCCCTCCGTTCTGAAGATAGACGTTGAGGGCTACGAGACCCCGGTCTTGCAGGGGGCCGGTGAAACCCTGAAAAAGAAATCCCTGCACTCGGTGATCCTCGAGCTGGACGGCAGTGGTTCCAGGTACGGCTACCGCGAGGACAGTGCCCTGGCCCTGATGCAAGACCACGGGTTTCGCCCGTACACCTACGAGCCGCTGACCCGAACCCTGATCCCCCTGCACGGCAAGCACAGCCGTTCGAGGAACACCCTGTTCATCCGGGGCGTGGGGGAGGTGGCGGAGCGGCTGCGGGCCGCGCCCCCGGTCACGATCCAGGGGCGGCGGTTCTGAGCGGTGCAGGGCTCCGACCGCTGCTTTACAAAAACTTAACCGAGCCCCCGTATCCTCCCGGAATGGAAAATTCCAGGTGGCTACCCCGGCTGGCAGGGATGGCGGCGGTCTGTGCGGCGGCCTTGGCGCAGACCGCCCCGAGCAGCCTGCCCACGCTCGAGACCCTCCGCCAGGGCAGCTACCCCGGCAGCCCGCTGACCATCGAGCGCACCCTGGCGGCGGGCGGCAACTACCGCCGCTACCTCGCCTCCTACCGCTCCGAGGGGCTCAGGATCAACGCCCTGCTCACCGTCCCGAGCGGGATAAAGCCCGAGGGGGGCTGGCCCGCCGTCGTGTTCGTGCACGGCTACATCCCGCCCGCCCAGTACCGCACCACCGAGCGCTATGTGGCCTACGTGGACGCGCTGGCCCGCTCGGGCTACGCGGTCTTCAAGATTGACCTGCGGGGCCACGGCAGCTCGGAGGGCCGGGCCGAGGGGGCCTACTTCTCGCCCGGCTACACCGTGGACGTGCTCAACGCGGTCTCGAGCCTGGCCCAGTACCGCGAGGTCAACCCCGAGCGCGTCGGGATGTGGGGCCACTCGATGGGGGGCTTCCTGACCCTGCGGGCGATGGTGCTGGACAAGCGGATCAAGACCGGGGTGGTTTGGGCCGGGGTGGTGGCCCCCTACGCCGACCTCATCAACAACTGGCGGAGGCCCTACCTGGGCGGCCCCGACGCGACCCGGACGCAGCAGCGTAACCAGGCGGTCTTCCGGCGCTACGGCACCCCGCAGAGCAACCCGGCCTTCTGGGCCTCGGTCTCGGCCAACAGCTACCTGGGCGAGGGCATGGCCCCGATCCAGATTCACCACAGCCCCGCCGACACCCACGTGCCCTACGCCTTCTCCCAGACCCTGGCGCGGCAACTGCGCGAGGCCCGGCAGCCCTACGAGTTCTACACCTACGCGGGCGACGACCACAACCTGAGCCGGAATTTCTCCCTGGCGATGCGGCGGACGGTGGCCTACTTCGACCGCTATCTGAAGCAGGGGCTGTGATGCGGGGCTTCCTGCTGGGGCTGGCTACTGCGCTGCTGGGCTCCGGGCTGGCCGCGACCCACAGCGTGCGCCTGGAGGGCATCCGCCACGAGTACCAGCGGCTCAACAACTGCGGCCCCGCCACCCTGGCGATGAGCCTGAGCTTCTGGGGCAGCCGCCTGACCCAGTACCAGACCGCGCCCGCGCTCAAGCCCAACCGCGCCGACAAGAACGTATCCCCCTCGGAGATGGCGGCCTACGCCCGCGCCCAGGGTTTTGGCGTTCATCAGGGCCTGGCGGGCGACCTGGCCCTGCTCAAGCGGCTGCTGGCGGCGGGCTACCCGGTGATCGCCCAGACCTGGTTCGTGAGCGACCAGGGCGGCATGGGGCACTACCGCCTGCTGACAGGGTACGAGGAGTCGGGCGCTTACTTCCGCGCCTTCGACTCCTACAACGGCCCCGACATCCGCTTGGGATACGGCGAGCTGGATCGGCTGTGGCAGGTCTACAACCGCACCTACCTGGTGGTCTACCCGGCGAGCCGCCAAGCCGCCGTCGCGGGGCTGCTGGGGCAGCGCCTGGCCCCCGGCTTCGAGTCGCAACGGGCCTTGGGGGTGGCCCGCCAGGAAGTTCAGCGCCAGCCCGCCGACGGCTTCGCCTGGTTCAACCTGGGCAGCAGCCTGCTCGAGGCGGGCGACGCGGCGGGGGCGGCAGCCGCCTTTGACCGCGCCCGCAGCGCGCCGGTCAACCGCAGTTTCGACCCCGACCGTCCGCCGGGGGCGGGCGGGAACTGGCCCTGGCGCACCTTGTGGTATCAGTTCGGCCCCTACGCGGCCTACTACGGCACGGGCCGCTACGCCGAGGTGGTATCCCTGACCAGCCAGACCCTGGGTAAGGCCCCCGACCACGAGGAGTCCTACTACTGGCGGGCCAGGGCGCGGATGGCGCTGGGCCAGACCGAGGCCGCCCGCGCCGACCTGCGGGCCGCGCTGCGCCACAGGCCCGGCTTTGCCGAGGCCCGCAGCCTGCTGAGCGGGGTGGCCTCGAGGTAGGGGTGCGGGGGAAGCCGCCGACCGTGTGGCTGGCCGCCCTGCTGGCGGGCTGGGCGCTTTCGGCTGGCCCCGTGGGCGACCTCACCTTCATGCTCAACGACCTGCGCGCGCGCGGCATGGCCTGCGCGGGTAGCAGCAGCACCGAGCCGGTCGGCCTGCTTTCATACAGCCCCAGGCTCGAGCAGGCCGCCCTGCG
The DNA here is from genome assembly GCF_937863175.1 of uncultured Meiothermus sp. Classification (GTDB taxonomy): domain Bacteria; phylum Deinococcota; class Deinococci; order Deinococcales; family Thermaceae; genus Meiothermus. Next base: position 5,020 of record NZ_CALMCQ010000097.1, read on the forward strand.
CCACGCCCGTGACATGGCCGAGCGCAACTTCATCGCCCACACCTTCGCGGGTCTGGGGCCGCGCGAGCGGGTGCGGCAGGCGGGCTACGACTTCCTGCGCCTCTCGGAGATCATCTACAAAGGGGGCAGCTCCGCCGACCCGCTGCGGCCCCTCGAGTGGTGGCTGAACTCGCCGGTCCACTGTCAGGCCATCATGAGCCCCCACTACAGCGAGGTCGGGGTGGCCTTCTGGCCCCAGGGCAACGCCTGGGTGGTGGTGTTGGCGCAGCCGCGCTGAGGGCATGGGTATGCGCGGGACAATTTTGGCGATGGCGCTTTGGCTCTTGCCCTTCGGCCTGGCCCAGCCGCGCACCCTGGCCCTGGTGGTGGGGGTCAACCAGTACCGCACCTACCCCGAGACCTCTCCCCTGCCCCCCCTGAGCTACGCCGAGAGCGACGCTCAGAAATTTGCCGAGGCCCTCCAGCAAGATGCCCAGCACTGGCGGCTGGCCCGGCTGCGGCTGCTGCTGGGCGACCTGACCACCAAAACCGCCCTCGAGGCCGAGTTGCGCGACCTGGCCCGGTGGGTCGGCCCGGAGGACACCCTGGTGTTTTACTACTCCGGCCACGGGCGGCCCAACCGCCTGGGCCAAGCCTCGGTAATGCCCTACGATGCCAAGCTGACCGACGACGAGACCTGGCTGCCCCTGGGGCGCATCCAACAGGTCATAGAGGGGGCGCTGGCGGGCCGGGGGCGCTACTTGATGCTGGTGGACGCGTGCTACAGTGGGCAGTCCCTGCCGGGCACCCGCAGCTTCGAGGTGCCGGGGGCCAAGGCCCTGCCCCGCGTGGAGATTCCCCGCCCGAGGGGGGTCGGGGCGCTGCTGGCCGCCAGCAGCGCGACCCAACTGAGCTGGGAGGACGCGGAGAAGGGCGGCGGGGTCTTCACCGCCTACTTGCTCGAGGCCCTGGGCGGGCAGGCCGACCAGGACGGCGACGGGATCATCAAGACCAGCGAGGTCTACGCCTATGTGGCCGGGCGGGTGGCAGCCTACACCCGCCAGAAGCACCAGACCCAGAACCCCCAGCTCTTCGCCCGCGCCGACTTCGCCCTGACCCTAGACCCCCTGACCGCCGCCCGCAGCCGCCTGGCCCGGCTCAAGCTGGGCGGGCACATCGGCGGCGAGCAGTTCGACGCGCTCAGCCTGCTCCTGGAGCAGCCCCGGCCCCCCGAAGACCTCCGGCTCTACCTGCAAGACCGCCTCAGCGACGGGCAGTTCGTAGACCTGGTGCAGATGGGGGCGGTGGCCGGGGTGCCCGCCAGCCCCGCCAGCGACCGCCGCCTGCTCGAGGTCGGGCGGCTGCACCGGCAGGGCCGCCTGCGCCACGACCAACTGTGGGCGCTGCGCACGATGGTGCTGCGGGGCCGGGCCAGTTGGTGGGTCAGTCAGTTCCTGTCGGGCAAGGTGGGGGCGGCGGCGTTTCTGGACGCGCTGGGGGCGGGCCGGGTGGCGGGGGTTCCCCGGTTGCCCCGCGCCCCCAGGAGGGCCAGCCCCAGCGCCAGCCCCACCGCCCAGTCGCCCCAGCGGGTGTAGGCGGTCTGGCGCATCTCTATCCCGTAGGAGGCGGCCAGGAACCCCGGCCGCCCCTTGGCCAGCCGGGCGGTCACCCGGCCGTAGGGGTCTATCACGGCGGTGATGCCGTCGTTGCCCGCCCGCAGCAGCCACCTGCCGTTCTCCACGGCCCTCAGCCGCCCCATCTGGAAGTGCTGGAGTCCGCCCAGGCTGGGGCCGAACCAGGCGTCGTTGGAGACGTTGACCAGCACCCAGGCCCCGCCCCGCACCAGCCCCCGCGCCGAGGCGGGGAACACCGACTCGTAGCAGATGTAGGCACCGAAGGTGCTCAGCGGGATCTGGCCGTCCCCCGCCGCCGTGTCCAGCAGGGTGCCAAACCCGAAGGCGCGGAAGAAAAAGTCGTAGACCCCGCCCAGCGCCCCCCGCCAGGGGAAAAACTCCCCGAAGGGCACCAGGCGGGCCTTGTCATAAGCGGCTCTGACCTGCCCTGCCTCCGACAGCACCACCCGGTTGCGGTAGCCCCCGTCGAAGACCGAGACCCCCGAGAGCAGCGTCCTGCCCGCCAGCAGGGGGACGAGGCCGCCCTCGAGGCGGCGCACGGCGGTCTCCGGCCAGACCACCAGCCCCGCCTGCGGGTGGCGGGCCAGCCCCGAACGGGTCAGCTCGCGGTAGCGGTCTTCGGCGGAGAATCCCTGGAGTTTTTGCAGCGGGTTCACGCTGCCCTGCACCAGCAGCGCGGTCAGCGGGGCCGGGGGGCTGGGCGGCAGCCTCCACCCCCACAGCATCAGCCAGCCGAAGACCAGCAGCGACAGCGCGCCCAGCGGCCAGGAGTAGCCCTCCCGCCGCAGGGCCAACCCCCAGAGCCGGTTGGCCCCGTAGGCGGTCAGGAGCACCGCCAGCGAGAGCAGGTAGACCCCGCCCAGCGCCGCCAGCGTCCGGCCCGGCGCGTCGGTCAGGGCGTAGCCCAGAAACCCCCAGGGGAAGGCCAGGTCGCCCAGGCTGCTGAGGTACTCCAGCACCACCCAGCCGCCCGCCCGCGCCAGCGGCCTACGGCGGGTCAGCCAGAACAGGAGTCCCCAGCTCAGGGCCTTCAGCAGCACCAGCGGGACGAAGGGCAGCGCCCCCAGGGGCGTGTCGAAGAGCTGGACGAAGCTCTGCGGCAGCCAGAGCAGGTGCAGCGCCCAGAACCCCAGGCCGGCCCAGAATCCCGCGCGAAAGCCGCCACGGAACAGCAGCCAGAGCAGCGGCAGGGGGGCCAGAACGCCCAGCGGGGAGGGGGGTAGGGTCAGAACCAGCCCGACGCCGAGGAGGATGGGCAGCACCGCACAACCCTAGCGGGGGGCTGTTAAGTTTTTGTAACGTTGGCGGCGGACTTTACGCGAACTTAATACCCGCCGTTTATCCTTTGCAGGGAGGACGTGGCGCATGGCGAACGTGCTGATTGTGGACGATGATCCCGCCATCCGGCAGATTCTGCGGGCCTACCTGAGCCACGAGGGGCACGGGCTGCTCGAGGCCGCCGACGGCGTGGAAGCGCTGGAGAGAGCGCCCCAGGCCGACCTGGTGGTGCTCGACCTGATGCTGCCCGAGCTGAGTGGCTGGGAGGTGGCCGGAATCCTGCGCAAGGACTTCCCCGACCTGCCCATCCTGATGCTGACCGCCCGTGGCGAGGAGTCCGAGCGCATCCGGGGCTTCGAGCTGGGGGCCGACGACTACGTGAGCAAGCCCTTCAGCCCCCGCGAGGTGGTGGCGCGGGTGCGGGCCTTGCTGCGCCGCAGCGGGGTTAAGGACGAGCTGGAATTCGGCGACCTGAAAATCGCCCTGAGGAACCGAACCGCCTATTTGGGCAGTCAGCCCTTGAACCTGTCCAAGCTCGAGTACGACCTGCTCCTGACCCTGGCCCAGCACGCAGGCATGGTCTGGAGCCGCGAGCGCCTGATGGAGCGGGTCTGGGGCGGGGACTACCCCGGCATCGAGCGGGTGGTGGACGTGCACATCGCGGCGCTGCGGAAGAAGCTGGGCGAGGACGCGGACAACCCCCGCTTCGTGGAGACCGTGCGGGGGGTCGGCTACCGCTTCAAGGAGGCCAGCTAAGATTGGGATATGAAGGCAATGCCCAAGGGTCTGTTCACGCGGCTGCTGGTGGCCAACCTGGTGGTGGTCGGGGTGGCGGCGACGGTGATGCTGCTGGTGGCCGACGGCCTCAGCCCGGCCTTCTACCGGGGCCACGTCCAGCACATGATCGAGGTGATGGGGCCGATGGGGCTGAGCCTGCGGGCCGACCTCGAGGACGGCCTGCACGAGACCCTGACGCGGGCCTTGCTGGCGGCCTTCCCCATCGCCCTGATGCTCTCGGCGCTGCTGGCCTTCGTCTTCGCGCGGCGGATCAGCGCCACGGTCGGCCTGCTCGTGCGCGGGGCGCAGGAGATCGCCAGGGGCAGCTACAGGCTGCGGCTGGCGGAGAAGGGCGACGACGAGCTGACCGAGCTGGCCCGGCAGTTCAACCGGCTGTCGCAGACCCTGGAGGGCGTCGAGACCCGCCGGGTGGAGCTGATCAACAGCGTGGCCCACGAGCTGCGAACCCCGCTGGCGGCCTTGCAGGGCTACAGCGAGGCCATGGCCGACGGGGTGCTGCCCCCCGAGGAGGCCGCCCGCAGCATCGCCCGCGAGGTGCGGGCGATGGGCCGACTGGTCGAAGACCTGTCGCTGGTCTCGCGGGTCGAGGCGGGTGCGGTGGAGATACACCCC
>NZ_CALMCQ010000098.1 GCF_937863175.1 uncultured Meiothermus sp.
GCCCTGGCCCCCGAGGCGGAACTGGACAAAGGCCAGATCAAGCGGCGGGCCAAGAGCATCGGGGGCGACGAGGCGGAGTTCTGATGGAGAAGTATCTGCGCAAGCTGCTGTTCCTGTTTCTGGGGCTGACCACCCTCGGCTACGGCGTGTGGGTGAATGCGAGGTGGGTAGGGGAGGGGTACGCCCAGGTTCACCTCGAGGTCAGCCGCCGAGCCCCGCAGTTCGCCGACTCGAGGGGCTACCTGCGCTGGTGCGTGGCGCGGGAGGGCTGCACCGACGCGCTGCTCGGGCGGCTGTGGCGGGAGGCCCCGCGCTACCAGGCCCGGCAAGGGATCGGGCTATCGGGGGTGGGGCTGGGCTTGCTGCTGTTCGCGCTGCTCTCGCGCACCACCAGCCGAACCGTGGAGCGCAAGCACCTGGAGCGCGGAGGGTGAGGTGTCAGGGGCTACGGGGGCCACTCGGAGCTACTCACCGCCCCGACTGCTTCAGGTGGATGGCGTATGGATGACGGACGAACAGGGTCGCGGTCACAAGGTGATCCGGGTGTAGCGGTCGGCCACGGCCTTGTGTACGGCGGCATCAACCGGGCCGTCGGGCCGATTCTCGCTGGCGGCGGCGTAGGCCAGATGGCGCGCCTGGGCGGCCTGCCGGATGTCGGTCTCCTCGAGCAGCTCCGCCGTGTGCCGCAACCCGTAGCCGAGGAAGAGCACGTCGCTATAGAGCGCGGCGAGGTCGTCGCAATCATCCGCCGAGACCACCCCGCGCTCGCGTAGGAGACGGTAGGCCAGGGCCTTGCAGCGCGAATAGGGGTTGTCGTTCAGGTCGGCCAGCAGGTCGGCGAATGTGTGGAGGGCGGCGATGAGGTTGCGGTGCTTGAGTCGCAGGCGGGCAATGTCGCTCACGGTTTGCTCCTCCTCACAGTTTAGCGCTCAGGGAGGGTCGCTCGAGGGTCACGAGCGGCATCGAGGAGAGGCCCAAAGGGGGCGCTCGAGACCATCCATATCTACCACTGCACATAAGTTATAAGAGGTGCTTTTGCATATATTAAAACCAATAATGTATAATAAAGTGTGCAAAAGCAGCCTTTGTATATAGGTCAAACCCCTGAGGAGCTGCTGGAGCAACTCGGTCAGCACCTGCGCACGCTGCGGCTGCGGCAGAATTTGGATCAACGGATGGTGGCTGAGGGGGCGGGTATCTCGCTGTCGGCGCTGAAAAACCTCGAGACGGGTAGGGGCGCGACCCTCACCACCTTGGTCAAAACCCTGCGGGTTTTGGGCCGACTGGACTGGCTGGATAGTCTAGCCCCCAGCGTTTCTATCAGCCCTCTACAACTCCTCAAATCTAAATCCGAGCGTCGCCGCGCCTCCAAGCCGCGCAAGCCAGCAAAAGCCTAGTCTTAGGGTAATCGTAAGGCGGGAATAGGATTGACAGCTAATGATTCGTGCATTACTCTCAAGACAAGTAAGGAATCCGTAATTCATAAGGAGATATATATGAGCCGTGCAACCCTCACCAGTAAAGGACAGATCACCTTGCCCGTGGCGATCCGCGAGCAGTACAAGCTGGAGAACGGCGATATGCTCCAGTTCATCCCTGCCGGGGAGGAGGAGCTGAGGGTCAAGGTGGTGCGCCGTCACCTGGCGGCGGAGCTGGCGGGCCTGCTGGGCGGCGGCAAGCCCTACTTGGGCAGCCCAGAGGCCGAGCGCGAGGCTGCGGCCAAGGCCCACAGCCGATGAGCAAGGTTTGGGTAGACAGCCACTGGGTACTCCGCCTGCTGCGAGGTGACCATCCGCAGCATAGCCCCAGAGCCAGGGCCTTCCTCGAGCAGGCCGAGCAGGGGGTGTACAGCCTGCAAATCTCCCCGGTGATGCTGGCCGAGACCGCTGCCATCCTTACCGATGCTTACGGTCACCCGGTGAAGGACGTGGCCGAGGCTCTGCTAAAGCTGCTCACCAATCCCGCGCTCCAAGCCCAGGAGGAGAGTTTGGTCTTGGCCGCGCTCGAGCTTATGAAACAGAAGCCCCTGCCGTTCAGCGTGGCCTACACCGTGGCCCAGGCCAAGACCTCGGGGCAGGCGCTGGCCGCCTACGCCAGCGAGTACAAGGGGCTGGGCGCGGCGCTAGTTCGGGTGGAGTGATGGAAGACGGGGCGAACCTGGCCCTGGATCGGGCCATTCTGACTCTGGAGGAAGACCGCCTGGGGCACGGGCGGCTGGCTCGAGAGTTGGTGCGCTCGGTTCAAGTCTTGCAGGCTGAGGGGATCGTGGTCGGCGTGCAAGGGCCTTGGGGGTCGGGCAAAAGCAGCCTGCTGAACTTGGTCGAGGAACAAGCCCAGACCCAGATCAATCCTCCTGTGGTGGTTCGCTTTAACCCCTGGTGGTTCTCCGGTCGAGAGGACTTGTATCAGCGCTTCTTCGGCACCTTAATCGCCCGCTTTTCCGATCCTGACGCGGGCCAGGGCCAGAAACGGCTGGCCGAGAACCTGGAGCGCTTCAGCGAGGCCATCAAGCCCCTAAAGTACGTGCCCGGTGCAAGGGAGCTTGCCGAGCTGTTGAGCGATGTGACCGGATCGGTGGGCAAAGCGATGAAGGGGGAGGCGAAGCCCGCCAGTCTCGAGCAGACCCGCCAGAAAGCGATGGAGGTACTCGAGGAGCTGAGTCAGCCGATCTGGGTCTTCGTGGACGACCTCGACCGCCTCGAGGCCGCCGAGATGCTGCAAATGTTCGCTTTGGTACGCTCTCTGGCGGACTTTCCTTGGGTCTCCTATTTTGTTGCTTTTGACCCCGTGCAGGTCGCTGAGCAGATTAGGAAAGAAGGCTACAGCGACCCCCAGAACTACCTCGAGAAAATCCTCGATCTGAGTGTTGACATCCCTCAGCCGAACCCCCTCACCCTGGCGGCGATATTTGTGGAGGGGCTGATGGAAACATTCGGCCCCGTCTCGGAGGTACAGGAGCAGCAGTGGGTGGGGTTTTACCTCGAGCACCAAGCGCTCGCCCCCACGGTGCGGCGCATCAAGCGGCTGCTGCACGCTGTTAAGAGTGCGAAGGCGCTGCACGGGGACGAGGTTCACCGCGACGATCTGATCGGCATGGAGCTGCTGCGGGCGGCGGTTCCCGAGGTGTACCGGGACTTGCCCGCGTACAGGGCGTTTTTCGCGGCGGGCTTTGACCGGGGGGTGACCAACGCTGATGTAAAGGAGTTGACCCAGCGCCGTCAAGACGCTGTGAAGGCATGGTTAAGCCAGAGGAAGGGTCTGACCGGCGAACTCAACTCTCTACTCGACCACCTTTTTCCCGTGCTGGAGGCTGCGAGGGTAAGTCCGCTGCAAGCCCGAAGCGAGCGCCGCATCTGCGATCCCGTTACTTTCTCGCTGTACTACCAGCTCGGCGAGCGGGAAATACCGACGGCAAAAATTACCGCCCTGCTCGAGGAGAGCGAAACCTCGGCGGAGCCGCTCGAGCGGCTCCTGAAAGAGCAGGCCGAATCACCTATCCCGTTCGCCCAGACCTCTGCCTACCTGCGCGAGCTGACCTACGCCGTCGCGGCCCGTGACCTGAGCGATACCTTGGAGCCGCAACTGGCGATCAACCTGGTGAAAGCAGTCACGCATGACGCGGACAGGTGGCTTGAGGGGCTGGGAGGTTTATGGCTGGGCGACTCTCTGACCGTGCGACTCCCAACGCCCCATGCTCAGACCAGCCGCCAGCGGATGACTCTGGTGAGCGCCTGCATGGGCGGGTTCGAGCTAGTCAGGAACAAGGACGTGGCGAAAATCGAGCCATTCTTGGAAGCCCTCGAGCAGTCTAACAGCCCGATCTGGAGCAGCTCTTTGCTCAGCGGTGTGGTGGACGATTTGAGCCGCATACAGCCGCTTGAGCCCGATCAGAAAGCCCTCTTCTCCTCAGTTGCGGCGCAAGTAAAAGCGACGCTAGAGCGGCTCGAAGAACCCGCCCGCCTAGCCGTGATGGAGCGCCTGCGGGCGGGGCAGGGGTGGCCCGAGCCCTCCTACTTCCTGCCCCTGCTCAAGGTCTGGAACCAGCGCGGTGACAAACGCTATGGGGCCTTCTTCGCCGACCTGTCACCCCAGGACAGTCTTCCCCTGCTCAGCCATTTGGCCGCGATAGCTCGAGAGCGCACCTTTGTGCGGATGGACGACCTGAGGCCAATACTGGATAGAGCTGTGATAAGTGAGTGGATCGAGCGCCTGGAACGCGAGGGAACCCCCATACCCGAGCCGATGAAAGCCTCTTTCGCCAAGTTTTTTGGTGACTAAGCCAGGCTGAGTTACCCAAATACAACCCAGGCTTAGGGCGCAGGCAGCAAGGTCGTGCTGCCGATTTAGGATAATTCGGATTATGCTAATCCGAATTATCCTAAAGGCTTCTCGATACTTTGTTTGCCATACGTTTGAGCCTAAGCACCTGCTCGAGCCTCACAGGAAAAAGCCTTAAGGGCGATAAGGGTGGCTCTGGGCCTTAACCTCATCCCAGCGCAGCAGGGCCTTGAGCGCCAGCACCAACGCCGGAGCCTTAACCCCACCTGCGTTCGAGGGGCTTGGGCTGTTTTGCCCGAACAGGCTGCCCATCAGCACTACATCGCCCGCCTGGGGGCTCTCCACCAGCAATATCCCGCCCGGCGTTTTTCCGCCCAGGAGCACCGTGGCCGCCGAGCGGTTCTGGCCCAGGAATCCCCAGGTCTGCTGGCGGGCCAGCTCGAGCCACCCCTCGTAGCCCTGACCCGCCAGCACCTCCACCGTAATGGGTTGATACTCGTTCTCGCAGAGCAGCCCGCAGGGCTCCTTCCAGCCGCGCACCAGGCAGGTCAGGGCCTCGCGCAGGTCGGGGTCGGCCACCGCCGCGCTGCCCAGAACGGACACCCGCATCCGCGAGGCTTGGCCGTTTACGATCCCCACGGTGCCCACGAAGTGGTTGTCGGCCCGGCGCAGGGTCAGGAGCAGATTGCGAATCTGGCGGGCGGTGAGCGGAGTGGGGCTGCCCAGAGTGAGGGTGGCCTCGAGACGAACCAAGTCCGAGGGAAGCCCGGTCACTTCATCAACCCGGCAGTTTTGCGCGAAGGCCAATGAGGTCGCCGCCAGCAGACCAACCAGGAATCGCCTCACGGCAGCCTCCAGGGTCGGGCCTGTGCCCACAGCTCGGTCAGGCGGATGCGCTGCCGCAGCACCGCCACCACCTCCTCGCTGTCGAGCAGGGTGAAGCGCTGCGGCTCCACGGCCAAAAAGTAGCGCTCATCGGCCAGCAGGAAGGGGGTGGTCAGACGGCCCGGCAGGACGCGCACCTCGAGCTGCAAACCGCTCGAGCGCACCCAGCCCAGACCTTGAACCTGGGCCGAGCCAGTCAGCAGGCGCACCCGCTTGCCCTTTAAGGCCGCCTCCAGTCCGCGCAGGGGCAGGTCACCGACCACAGTGATCAGGCGGGTGTTCTGCTGAAGGTAGGTGCTTAGCTCGGCGACCGAGTGGAGAGGAACCAGGGTGCTGGGGGCGGGGGTCTGGGCGGACGCGAGGCCCAGTAAGAGCAAGAAGGGCAGCAGAAGTCTCATTTGGTGCCAGCCTCCCTGGCCTGAGCGTTGCGGAGGGTCTGGATGGTCTGGCGGGCCAGCAGCACCACCGAGGCCACGGTGGGGCCGTCCAGGGCGTACCAGCTCGGAATCCAGACCCGCGTGTTGTCCACCAGCACCAGCGGGAAGCCGAACTTGCTCAGGGCGCTCAGGGAGTCGTTGCTCGAGGAGTCCACCACGGTCACGTAAGGCTTGTAGGGCTCGGTTTCCCAAAGGCGATAGTGGGCGCGGTGTTCTTTGGGGGTGACGATGTAGAGGCGGGGCCAGCTCTGGGCTTGCGCTGGGTCAGTCAAACGGCGGCGCAGTGTAGCCAGTGCGTCGCCCAGGTCGGCGGGGGTGCCGACCAGGATGATCTCCAAGCGCTGCAAAAGCAGCGGCTCCACGTCGCGGCGGTAGTCGGCGGGAAAGAGGGCATCCTGGGGGAAGGCGCAGGTCAGGTTGGCGGCGCAGAGCCCCTGGCGCACTAGGTCGTAAAGGGTGCGAAGGTCTTGGGGCGTGGGGGCCTGGGCGAAGGCCGGACAGCAGAGTAAGAGTAGGAGCAAGGGTCGCTTCATAAAGGTTTAACGCAGCAACAGGTCGTAAGCGCGGGTGAAGTCCAGGCCGGGGATGCCCGCCCCCGGCAGGCCCCTGCCGGGCGTGCCGCGCACCAGCGGGATGCCGTAGCCCTCGGGCACGCTGAGCCAGCCGTAGTGAGTGCGCTCGCCGACGAAGGGCAGCACGTAGGGGGCAATCGGTAGCGGGCGGGGCAGCTCGAGCTGCGGCGTGGTGCTCACGTAGGGCGGGGTGGGCTGGAAGCTGACCTTGAGTCGCAGCGGGACGTGCCAGAAGGCCACCAGCCGCCCGAGGAAGGCGGCGGTCCGCTCGAGGGGGCTGGCCCAGGCCGCCCCCAAGTCGGGCACGGTGGCGGTCTCGAAGCGGTTCCAGGCCATGAAGAAGCTGGCGTAGCCCAGCCGCTCGGCCACCAGCGGGGACTGCGGCGGCATCCAGCGCTTGAGTTCCTCCAAGCGCCAGACCCCCGGCACCGAGGCGTGGAACAAGTGCAGCGGCTGGCCTGCGGCGGTGGCGGTTTCATCGAGCGACTTGAGTCGGCTCAGGGTGAGCTTAACGCTGGCCTCGTCGAGGTTTCCCAGCCAGCCGCGCAGCGGGGCCACCGCGCTCTGCAAGACCGGCAGGCGGCCCAGCCCGATCAGGAGCTGGTAGTAGTAGGGGTAGGCCACCAGCCGCTCGGTCTGGGGCAGGGCGGGGAGGGCTTGGTGCAGGGTGCTGAGGCTCTGCTCGAGTTCCCCTGTCACGCGGGCGGGCTCGGGCAGTAGGCTTGACATCACCGGGGCGATCACCGCCCCCGCGCCCAGCAGGTGGCTCTGCCAGGGGACGGGCGCGAAGACCTGGGGCTGGCCGGTGAGGGTTGTGGGCAGCCTGGGGGCGAGGGCTTGCAGCACCTCGCGCTGGTATTCGAGCTGGTACAGCCCGTGGGCGCGTTCGATGCCCGCCCTGACCCTGGCCTCGGCGGCCTCGTAGTTCATCCACAGCGGCTGGTCGGGGAAGCCCTGGCTGCACCAGCTAAAGCCGATCTGGTCGGCGTCCACGCAGAAGGCCGGGATGTACATCACCGGGAGCAGCTCGAGGCTCAGGTCGTCGCAGAACTGGCCCTTGTCCACCTGGGGGGTGGGCAGGTAGCGGTCGAGGCGGTGGGTGCCCCTGGAGGCGGCCTCGGGGAAGCCCAGGCCGGGGTCGAAGCCGGTGGGCAGGCTGCTGCGCTCGACCATCAGGCTGGCCGGCGGGGTGGGCGGGTCTAGGTCGCCCAGCCGCAGCCCGACCACGCAGTTGCTCAGGTAGAAGGCCGGGTTGTTGAGGCGGGTGAGGGTGTTCTGGTAGTAGCGCTCCTCGAAGCGCTGCCAGGCCAGACGCAGGTCGCGGGTCACGCCTTGGGTGGCGGGCAGGGTGGAGAAGGGGATGCGCCACTCGTGGGGAGTATTTTGCGGCGGGTTCTGCCCGTGTTCGGCTTGGTGCCGCCGCAGCTCCGAGCTGCGGATGACCTCGAGGAAGGGCCAGCGGCCCCGCTGTAGCTGCTCGTATCGCAGGTCGGGGAAGGAGAAGAGGTACTCGAGGTTGACCGCGCCCTCGGCGGCGGGATTCTCGAGCGGGGGGTAGTTCGGAGCAAAGCCCTGGGCCAGCGCCAGACCCAGGCCCCACAGCAGGGCGAGCCAGCGCATCAGCGGCTGACCGCCACGACCCCCAGGAAGCGCTTGAGCACGAAGCTGGCCTGGCCGTCGGAGAGGGGCCACTCGAGGGCAAGGGCGCGACCGGGGGAGCCAGTCGGGATGAGCACCAGGTTCAAGACCTCGCCCGCCCCCAAGGTGCCGTCGTAGTTCTGCGGCGAGACGACCTGCACGCCGGCCTCTACGCTCTGGCCCGTCAGGGTCTTGAGCGCCAGCCTGGCGGGGTCGAGGGCCAGCGGGGTGCTGCCGCCGTTGCGCAGGGTCACCACCACCCGACCGTTGCCCACCGCGACCATCTGCTGCAAGCCTGCCGGGAGGTTCTGGCGGTCGGAGAGGGCCTGATTCAGGGCGGTGTTGTCGGTCGGGGCTGGGCGGCTGGCGGCCGGGCTGGCGGCGCTCGAGGGGCGCGGCGAGCGCACCACGTAACTCACTTGGGAGGGGTTGGCCTTCTGGATGCTGACCTTGAAGAAGAGCTGCTGTCCCTTGACCTGCACGATGATGTCGGAGTCGCCGACCTGGCGGCTGGTGACGAAGATGATGTTACCCCCCTCGGGCGGCAGCCTGCGCCCGCGCCCCTGGTCGGAAGGGTCAACCGGGCAGTTCTGGCACTCCACGGCGGCGCTGTTGCGGATGAAGAGGGCCTCGATCTCGTCCTCGAACTGCAAGGAGGTGAACCCGCTCGGGGAGAGGTTCAAGAGCCCCTGGCGGGAGGCCACGTCGGCCCAGGCGAAAGTACGCACGATAGGCTGCCCGAGCCGTGCGGCGGGGCCGCTGGGTAGGACTTGGGCGGGGGCGAGAGAGCTTAGGGCTGCGAGGGAGACCAGCATGAAAAAAGGCAAAATCTTTTTCATGGGGCCATGTTACCGGATTACATTGTATATTACAAGTATACCTAGGAATATATCCCGTTGATAATCTGAAGAACCCGTGTAGGGGTGGTAGGTTGGCCAAGCAAAAAACACTAGTCCGAGGCGAGTTGCCGTTGGTTTTTACTGCGCTCGAGGGGTGCTACCGCTAAACCAGCGCGTAGCAGCCCCGGCTGAACTCTTGCACGGTTATTCGGTCGTCCAGCAGGTCGTGGGTGAGGGCCTCGAGGGTGCCCATCCGCAGTTGCATCTCGCTACCCGAGGCCTTGGGACAAAGACCGTATTGATTCAAGATGCTCCAGGCCACCTCGGCCATCAAGGAGCCTGCCCCGTGCTTTCTCAGCCCGTAGGCGATCTGTAAAGCCGAGATGGGGGGCTGGTAGTAGGTGCGGGGGCCACGGGTGAAGGTCAGGATCTCTTCGCGGAAGTTGCCCCGCTCCCCCGCGCCCAGCTTGACCTGGGTCAGCGGCTGGCTCTCCCTTAAGTCGAGGTTGAGCGAGCGCAGCAGCAGCTCGCCCGCCAGCGCCGGGGATACAGTCGTTCCCAGCGCACTGTTCTTGCTGCCCAGTCGCAGGATGCTGTCCAGCGCGGGGGAGAGGTGGGGCAGGTTGGGGAAGGCCACGGCCATGTAAGCGGCTGCCAGAGGATGCCAAAACATCAGCAGATCGGCTAGGCCCTCTGGGGAGGCCATCTCGATGGCCTCGGCGTCGCGGAAGACCTCGAGCAGCTCCTCCTCAGCAGGCTCGATGGCCAGGCTGGGTAGGTTGAGGTCGAGGGCCTGCTCGAGGCGCAGGCCTGCAAGGAGCAGACGCAGCTCGAGCCACTCTTTAGTCGGTGTCCTTAACCCCGTTAAGGTATGGGCAGAGGGGACTGCTTTGCCCTGCCACAACAAGGCGGTCGAACCGATCCAGCGGTTGAGCAGCAAATACCAGTCGCTGGCAAATTGGGTAGCCGCACGAGTCGAGGCCAGGGAAGTGTTAAGATGGCTCTTGTATTGGCATAGATTCTTGTTTACGCGAGGCTGCGAACGCGCCTTGAGTAGCCCTCGGAGGGACTCTACCAGCCAGCGTTCGTTATTCACCGGAGCGTAGCGTTCCTCGATGGGTGAATGAAGATCGTCGTAGCCGCCCAGACATGCAAACCACTGGCGAACAGCCGAAGAGGCAAGGGGGTTGACGGCCTCCTGTAGGGGTGATTCGAGCCAGCGAATGGCTTCGTCTACGTTCCCTAAGTGTGCCAGACAGCCCGCCAAGGATGTATGTTGATAAGTGGCCGCATGCTGATCGCGAATACCGGTTTCTAGGTTCTGCTGAATAACCGATAAGCCATCCACAACTCGACCCGATAAAAGGTTCACCTGCACCATCAAATTGCCTGCTCGCGTTTCGCAGATCGGCATTTCCAGTTGGCGCGAAGTGAAAACCGCTTGCGCGGCCAGCGAGCGCCCCCGCTCGTACTCCCCCAATGCGCTCACAATCAGTCCGAGATTGGTCTGGATAGTGGCCTTCGCCTCCAGGAGCAGGCTGGACTGTCTCAGTGTCTCGAGTTGTTTCAGTGCCTCCTCCAACAGAGGAATGCAGTACCTCACCCCCTGGTGACTGCCCACAAAGTCGAGCAGGGCTAAAACTGCCTGAGAGTAAGTGCGAACTGTGACATCACTGGCCCTGAAAGATTGTTGCATCAAGGGACGATAGGTATTCGGCCTGACAAACCAGTGCCCGAGACAGGCGGCGCGAAAGATCGCGATTTCGCTACCTTGTAGTGTTAGAGATTCGATGACCTGGTGTACGGTTCCGAGGCGGTTCTGCTCGAGAGCCCAAGCCTGGAAGCGCCCCGCGTCGTCTAGGGTAGACAAACCTGGCAAAAGTGCCGCCTTTTCAAAGTTGGCACTGTTATCGCTGAGTACCGTCTCCATAGGACAGGCGCGATTTGAGGTCTAGCCCCCCGTGATTGTGCATGTTCCGCACATCGGTTTTACCGGCTCATCCTGGGCGGGTTGCGTCGTAGGATCGGGCTGGGCTTTGGGCGGGGAAGGTTGGATGTCGGCACTGCCGCAAGCTGCAAGGGCGAGGCATAGCAGGGTCAAGAGGGCCATCAGAATCTTTTTCACGGCGCGAATATATCAATACGGTTTGTGTTTGTCTCTACACATAACAGCGGAAACGACTAGAGCATCGGTGCTTAACACGGACAAGAAATAACGTTGGAAATGAGCTTTCCACGATTGTTGTTGTGATGCGCTGCTGCGTCACCTTAACTGCCGGTAACGTCGGCGGTTTCAAATCAATGTCCCGGTGTTTGTGAATCCAAACTCCTGGCGCAGTCGCTTAGCAACTCGTTCAAGCGTGTCTTGATCAAAGGGGAAATTTATCTCCCAGACGGACAAAACCTTTGAGAAGCCCCATTCGCTATGGCTGAGTATTTGCGTAAATTTCTCTAGGCCAACAGTCCGATCTTGATCCATCCGCTCGAGTCCCAGCATCGCCATGACCCAGGCCAGGATGTACTCCGAGGCGTAGAAAGGCATGGGGATAAAGCGCAACGTGTGCCACATCTTTTTCTTGATCGGCTCGAGTCCAGACCAGTCCAACCCGTCGCCCGCACTTGCCTCGAGGTATGCGCGATCTAGCTCATCGGCGGTTAAGTTCTGTGCCTCTTGGGCATACACCCAGTGGGTGAACTCCTCGAGAGCGACCAGGTTCTCTATGTAGTCCAGCGCGTTCATCAGGCTGTTGAGGTTCAGCTCCGATAGCTCGGCGGGCCTGATGACCTCTTCTCGGGCCAGTTCCCTCAGCCCCAAGCACTGAATGGTGTAGGCGACGTACTCGTTGATGTCCAGGGTCGCGTGCTGTAGCCAATAGGGGCGGTCTTTGGCGCTGTGGCTGTAGTGAATGGCATGTCCCAACTCGTGAAAAGTGAACCTAAAGTCGCTGGCTATGCCGGTGTTGTTGCACAAGACCAGCGGCTGGGCTGTGGTAGACAGATAGGTTGACCAAGCCCCTGTCTGTTTACCTGCTCGCCCCCAAAGATCAGCGGCCCCAGAATCGAAAAGATCCTGAGCTACGACTCCAAACGAGGGTTGGATGCGGGATAGGGAATCAGTAACCGCAGCAGTTAGGGCTTTCTCGCTAACCCACGTCGGACTAGCCTCGGGCTCGAGTTGAATTT
>NZ_CALMCQ010000099.1 GCF_937863175.1 uncultured Meiothermus sp.
GTTTTTTGCTCCCTTTGCAGAATGAGAAAATGATGTAAGACTATGGGCTGTAAGCAAAATGCCGCTATACGCCGTGCTGCTATAACCGGGAGACGCTATGACCAATCACAAACCGGACGATCTGCCGGAAGAAGCAGTGAAGATTATGGAAGAGGCCGAACTGGGCGGGCGCAAGCCCACCGGCGGGTCGCGCTGGCTGATTCTGGGTCTGGCTGTGGGCTGGAGCCTGTTTCAGGTCTGGGCCACCTACCTTGGCACCCTCGACTCCTTTTTCTTCCGGGCCATGCACCTGGCCTTTGCCTTCGCGCTGGTCTTTCTGGTCTACCCCTTCGGCAAGCGCAGCCGCCGCGACCGCGTCCCCTGGCTGGACTGGGTGCTGGGGATGGTGGCGGTGCTTTCAGCCTTGTACGTGGTGCTCGAGTACCCCGCATTCATTGACCTGCGCGGCGGGGTGGCCAACCGGGTAGACGTCTGGGTGGGCAGCGTCACCATCCTGATGCTGATGCTGGCGGCCTGGCGGGCGCTGGGGCCGGCCATGCCCCTGATCGCCATGGCCTTCATGCTCTACGCCCTGAGCGGGCCGCAGGGCAGCCTGGGCTTCACCTTGCCGGGTGCCCTGGGTGAACTACACGGTGGCTACCAGTGGCGTGCCCTGATCAGCCAGCTCTTCATGAACACCTCCGACTCGATCTGGGGCACGCCCATCGGGGTCTCGGCCACCACGGTGTTTGTGTTTGTGCTGTTTGGGGCGCTTCTGGATCGCAGTGGCGCGGGGGAGTGGTTCACCAACCTGGCCTTCAGCCTGCTGGGCGGGGTGCGTGGCGGCCCGGCCAAGGCTTCCATCGTGGCCTCTGCACTCAACGGTATCGTCTCGGGCTCATCGGTCTCGAACGTGGTGACGGGCGGCAACTTCACCATTGCGGCTATGAAGCGCGCCGGCTATCCACCGGAAAAAGCGGGAGCGGTGGAGGTGGCCAGCAGCTCCAACGGCCAGCTGATGCCCCCGGTAATGGGCGCGGCAGCCTTCCTGATGGCCGACTTCTTGCAGGTTCCCTACACTTCCTTGATCCTCATGGCGGTCATCCCGGCCCTGCTGGCCTACAGCACCCTGCTGGTGGTGGCCGACCTCGAGGCGGTCAAGCTGGGGCTCAAGGGGCTGCCTCGCTCGGAACTGCCCAGCTTCAGCCAGACCTTTCGTACTGGCTTTCACTACCTGATCCCGCTGGGATACCTGATCTGGGCGCTGGTGATTGCTCAACTTAGCCCCGAGCGAGCCGCCCTCAATACCATCGCAGTGATGGTGGTGGTGATGTTGGCCCAGGAACTGTTCCGGGCCATTTGGTCGGGTCGTGGTGCAGTACAGGGCCTGCGCAGCTTTGGCAGGATGCTGATTGACGGCCTGGCGACCGGGGCCAGGAACATGGTGGGGATTGCCATTGCGGTAGGGGTGGCGGGGATCATCATCGGGATGGTGCTGATCACCAACCTGGGCAGCGGCCTGACCGACCTGCTACAGGCGGTCTCTGGCGGCAATCTGCTAATTGCGCTGTTTATGGCCCAGCTCATCAGCCTGATCCTGGGTATGGGCCTGCCCACTACGGCCAACTATGTGGTGATGGCCAGTCTGGTGGTTCCGGTAATCGTCCGAATTGCCAGCAACGATGCCGGGGCCAACCTCGACGCGGTCTATGGCACCGTCACCTTCGGTGGGCAGGAGGTCTCGGTGCTGCGCATCGTGGCTCACATGTTCGCCTTTTACTTTGGCATCATGGCCGACTCCACCCCGCCGGTGGCGCTCGCGGCCTATGCGGCAGCCGCCATCGCAAAAGCCGATCCATTCAAGACCGGGGTGCAGGGTTTCGTATACGAGTTGCGGACGGCGCTGCTGGCCTACATGGTCTTCTTCAACCCGGCCCTGCTGCTGATCGGGATTGCTGGCTTCGGCGAAGGGGCCTGGGTAGTGGCTACGGCCTTCATCGGCCTGGGAGCCTTCTCCGGCGCTACGATGGGCTACCTCAACGGGCCGGCCAGCTGGCCGATGCGTATTGTGCTGTTAATGGCGGCCTTGCTGCTGCTTCCTTCCGACCATCTATACGATTTGATAGGTCTGGGCCTGATGATGATGGTGCTGGTCTGGCAACATTTTGCTAATATGCGGCGGACATGAACGCCGCGCTGCAGGCCCTGCTCGAGCCCCAGAGTCCCAGAGCCCACCGCCTGGCCGGGTTGCGCTGGGTTTATGCGCTGGCAGCTGCGGTTCAACTGTTCAACCTGGCCCTGTTTGGCTGGGCCATCCCTCCGATGCCGGCGCTCGAGGGCGCGGGGCTGGTGCTGGCCGGAGTGGGGATCGCCGGACTAACCCTGATCGAGGTGTTGAAGCGCAACCAGCTCAAATCGGGCCGGCCAGTCGCGCTTGCTCAGGCGGCGATGCTGGACGGTTTTGCACTGGGGCTCGCACTCTTGTTGTCGGTTTTCGCTCTGAGGATGGGGCTAGGCTTTTGGAGTCTGGGGTTTGCGGGGCTCGGGCTGGCCTGGTATCTGGTCGGGTTTCTGCGGCTGGCTCTTCGGCTGTAGTAAACGCGACCACCAGGGCCTGAGGATGGTCTGACCCTCCGGTCTGGTCAGGGACTGGCGCTTGAGCAGTTGCTCAATCTTTGGCAGCGCCTCCTCGGCCCGCTTGCGGCCCAGTTCGTAGGCCAGATCGGCCTTGGCGTAGTCGAAGGTTTCGATGGGAGGGTCGGCGGCCAGCGAAATCACCACATCGGCTTGTGCCAGAGCCATGCTCAGGAGGCGGCGACGCGAGGCTTCACCGGCTTGCAGGGCGGCCTCGAGGGCGCTTTTGGGCTTGCTGGGCTGCGTGCGATTGGAGATATCCACCGCTACGACTGGCCCCGCCTGTAAGGCCCTGGCCGCCGTGACGGGCACCTTTTCGGCCACATCACCATCTACGAGTAGCCGCCCGTGCCACTGCACGGGTGGGAAAATACTGGGTACTGCGCTGCTGGCGGCCAGCGCCTCGGATACGGGCCCGGCCCGCAACATGATCACCTCGCCCGTGTCGAGATCGCACGCCTGGATAACCAGCGGAACAGGGCTCTCTTCAATGCGGCGATCGCCAAACAAGGTGCGATAACCCTGGCGAATCCGGGTGCCCTCGGCCAGATAGGGCCGCCGCACAAAATCCAGTAGCCGACTGACCTGGTACAAAGCCCCGGTTTTTTGCAGGCGCTCGAGTTCGGGATCCTTCAGCCATTCACTTAACTCTTTGTGGTGCACGGTAATACCAAAGGCATAGGCAGCGGCTGCCAGGGCACCCGCAGAACTGCCTGCCAGGCCGACGATGGGAATCCTGGCCTCGGTCAGTACGTCCAGCACAGCCGTGTGCGCTCCGCCCCGTACCCCACCGCCTCCCAGTGCCAGCACAATGCCTTCCATAAGGGGTATGGTAGCAGAAATCTTAGACCGAGTGCAGTGAGGTTGATTGGGTCTGGCCAGGGAACCAGGAAAAACGACTTTATCTCGCTTCTCGCGATTTATCACTCCCCCAACGGCAAAAAAAGCAGCTAGTTCTACCCGCTGACTGGATCTTTCTTTAGGAAGACCGCTCAGGCCGCTGTTTTTACACAGGAAGCCGGGGGATGCACAGCGCCGGTGGACTGCTCGGACAGGGGGCGAGAATAGTGGGAACTGCGAGGTATCAGGAACTTGTCATGCGGGGCTACCAGGCCAAGGGGTAGCATAGGCGGTATGGTTCCAGAGCTATCCAGAGTGCCGGGCCTACTGGGGGAGATATCCAGACGGCGCTATAGCGAGGTGTTCGGACTCGAGGGGCTCGAGTGGGCGGTGCCGGCGGTTGCCCCGCCCTCGTTTAGCCAGGCCTTGCGGTTGCCGGGCCTATCGCTCATTGCCGAGATCAAGCGCAAGAGTCCATCTCAGGGTGAAATTGCAGTGGAGCTCGAGGCCGCCAGGGTGGCCCAGGCCTATGCCGCCGGGGGGGCCAGGGCCATCAGCGTGCTGACCGAACCGCACTATTTTGCCGGATCCGACCAGGATTTGCTGGAGGTCCGACAGGCGGTGGACTTACCCGTTCTGCGCAAGGACTTTATCGTGCATCCGGTACAGATGGCCCAGGCCCGGGCTATGGGAGCTTCGGCAGTGCTGCTGATCGTAGCTATACTGGGCGGCCTGACCCAGCCATATCTGAAGCTAGCAGGGGAACAGGGCCTGGATGCGCTGGTCGAGGTGCACGACGAGGCCGAGCTCGAGGTCGCACTGGCGGCGGGGGCCCGTATGGTGGGGGTCAACAACCGGAACCTGGCCGACCTCAGCATTGACCGCGCCACGGCACCCCGGTTGGGCCAGGTGGCTCGGCGGGCGGGGTTTGCCGGGTTGCTGGTGGCCGAGTCGGGTTACAGCGACCCGGCCCAGCTCGCCCAGATAGAAGATGTCTTCGACGCAGTGCTGATCGGCTCCAGCCTGGCCCGCAGCAGCCACTGGCAGGCAGCAGCGGCCCGGATGACCGGTCGCTAACCGCCCTTGAGGGCTATTAAGGGCTATGCTAGATGCATAATCTGCGGTTCAGACCAGACTGCCCGCCCTCAAGAGGAACTGCCTGGCCTGGTAAGTGAGGTTCTGGTGCGATTCAAGATCAGCCTCGAGCGAATTGGATAAGGGGAGGATGTGGAGGCCCTCTATCTTAGCCTGCTCGGCCCGCCACGGCTTCTGCAAGCGGGTAAGCCGGTCTCGAGCCTGCCCCGCAAAGCGGTGGCGATGGCGGCCTACCTGGCGGTGGCAGGCAACGCCGTCGAACGCGGGCGCCTGGCCGACCTGTTGTGGGAGGGCGAGGAAGAGGCGGTGCGCCGAAATCTTCGCCAGGAACTTTTCCGACTGAAGAATACGGCCTGGGAACAGGTGTTTGAGCAAAACCCACAACATATTGGGCTGGGGCCGGTCGCGACCGACCTCGAGGCTTTTTTGGCCCAGATGGCCCGGGGGGCCTGGTCGGAGGCGCTGGCTTTGTGGCGGGGGGGCTTTCTGGCCGGACTGGATCCCAAGGCGTCGGAGAGCTATTGGGACTGGTTGATTCCCGAGCGTGAGCGATGGGATCGTCTCTACCGCGAAGCCATGCTGGGTCTGGCCCGCAGCCAGGAAGCAGCGGGCAACTTTGCCGAGGCGCTCAGAGTCTATCTCAAGCTTCTTGCCGAAGACCCCCTCCAGGAAACCGAACAACAAGCCGCCATGCGTTTGCACCTGCAGATGGGCGATCGTTCGGCTGCGCTACGACAGTTTGAGCAGTATCGGATACTGCTATGGGATCAGCTCGGTCTGGAACCCAGCCTGCAGACCCAGGCTTTTCTGGAGCAACTGCGGGAGGGACAGCCCCTGCCTGCCCAGCAGAGCATGATTCAGCTGCTGAGCGAGCCCCCCCTGGTGGGACGCAGCGAGGACTGGGCCTGGCTCGAGGCGCACTGGGGGCGCGGCCTGCCCCTCCTTCTGGGCGAACCTGGGGTGGGCAAGAGCCGTCTGGCCCTCGAGTATGCCAAGCGCCAGGTGGGGTCTGGTCCCTCTGAAACCCTGCGCATCCGCCAGCGTGAGAGCGGGCAGGGGATTGGCTTTAGCGGCTTACTGGAAGCCCTGCGCCAGGCGCTCGAAGAGCAAAAACTGGCCAACCTCGAGCCTGCCTGGCGTGAAGAACTGGCCCAATTGCTACCCGAACTGGGCCTGCCGCCCAGCAACCCCAACAAAGCCCGGCTCTTTGAGGCCCTGTGCCGGGCGTTGCAGACCATGGTCCGCCCCGGCGGGGTGGTGCTCTGGGACGACTTACACTGGCTGGACTGGGCCAGCCTCGAGTTTTTGCCCTATCTGGTGCGCCGCTCTAGCAGCCTGGGGTTTTTCTTGCTCGGCACCGCCCGCCCCGAGGCGTTGCAGCAAAGCCAGCCCATGCGTCTGATCCTGCAAGAAATTACCAGAGAAGACCGCCTGTTCCAGCGCCTGCTGCAGCCCATGGATCAGCCTGCGCTGGTACAACTGCTGCGCCAGATGTCGGGCCAGCGCGAAGGTGGCGAGCGCTTTGCCGAGCGCTTGTTTCTGGCTACTGAAGGTAACGTATTTTACGTCCTCGAGATTCTGCGGTATCTCTTCGATCAGGGCTTGTTGCGGGCCGAAGCGGGGGCCTGGCATACCCCCTTCGATGGCTTCACCACCGACTACCGCGAGCTGCCCCTCCCCCCTAGTGTGCGCGATGCCCTGATGGAGCGGCTGCAACGCCTGGGCGAGGGGGCCATTCCCATTCTGCAAGCCCTGGCCCTGGCCGACTTTCCCCTCTTGCCCGAGCTCGCAGCCGGACTGCTACGTCACCTCGAGGCTCCCATCGCCGTGTTGGAAAGCCTGACCCAGACTGGATTTTTGCGGCTCGATCCGACCGGCTATACCCTGCGCCACGAGCTGGTGCGGCAGGCGGTGCTGGCCGAGATGAGTGAACCGCGCCGTCGCTGGCTGCATGGGCGAATTGCCAATGCTTTGCGCGAGGTGGGCGGCCCCTTGCCCCAACTGGCTGCTCACCTGGAAGCGGCGGGACAACGCGCAGAAGCCTATGTGGCCCATCTGATGGCCGGGCGCAGTCTCCGCCGTGGGCCGTTGGCCAGGCAAGCCCTGGAACATTACCACCGTGCCCAGGTGCTCTGTCCCCCACTGGAACCCGATCCCGAGCGCTTTCGCATGTTGATCGAAGCGGCGGAAACCCGGGTCTCGCTGGGACAATTGCAGATTCCCGAACGCCTGGAAATGACGCGCCTGGCCGACAGTTTGGGTGATCACGAGCGCTTCCGCCTGTTTTTGCTCAATGCCGATGCGGCCCTGGCCTCGGGCCAGGTAGCCGAGGGTATCGAAGCTGCGCGGGAGGCCATGCGCCTGGCCCAGACTCCCTGGCAGCGGGGCCACGCCCTTTTCAAGCTGGCCTGGTTCGAGTACCGAGGTGGCGACCCCGATGCACAACTCGAGCCCCTCCTGGCCTCCATCCGGGCCTTCCACGATATCGGTGACCAGGCCATGGAAACCCTGGCGATGCGCAATCTCTCCGGCTACTGGTTTCGCCTGGGCGACCTGCTCCGCCACGACCAGGACTACGCCCGGGCCCTCGAGTTTGCCCGTGAACTCGAAGACGGCCTGCTGCTGCGCCGCCTGCGGGCCGATAAGGTGATGGTGGACTGGGTAAAGGGCGATTACAGCACCAGCCTGCACGAGTCGCAGGCCCTCTACCACGAAGCCCGTGAGCGCGGCGACTGGTGGGCGTTGTGGGACGCACTCCAGGGCTTGCTGATGAATGCGGCCGTGTTGGGCCTGGAACCCCAGCTCGAGGCCACCGTCCAGCGCGCCCTGGTCGAGGCCGCCGAGGTAGGGGCCTGGCGCGATCTGGCCCTGCTCCGCTCCGACTACGGCAATGCCCTGATGGTCGAGGGCCGCCTGGAGGAAGCCCGGCGCGAACTCGAGGCCGCCCTGCGCGACCTGCGCGAGATGGGCGAGCGTGCCCGCCTGGGCCATGTGTTGTTTAATCTGGGTTTTACCCTTCTCGAGGTGGGTGATCTGGAGCACAGCCAGCAAACCCTGGAGGTGTCGGTAGAACTCTGGCGCAACCGCAAGGAATACCGTCACACCGCCCGTTCACTGGCAGCGTTGGCCCTGGCTCGCCTGCGGGCTGGCAATCGCAAGGGTGCGCGGCAAGCCGCCGAAGAATCCTACCATTTGCGCGCACCGTGGGCACTGGGTGTTTACGACCTACCCCTGGTGCTCTATGCCCGGGCGCGGGCCCTGGGCGATAAACGTGGCAACGCATACTTGCTTGAAACCCAGAAATTATTGCGTGACCTGGCCCAGCAATTACCCACCCATCTTTCCGAGCGCCTCCTGAACAACCGCTATGTGGCCTGGGCGTTGAAGAAAATACCAGGAAAGTAATCCAAATATAACGCCAACATAACGCAGGGCTTGCTAATTTCACCAAAGCTCTGCCCAAAGTCACCAGTCGGCTGAGTGAGTCCAGGGGGTAGTCATGAGGTATATGGCAATAGTGCTCGTACTAGGGTTGCTCTTGCTGGTTTCTTGTGGGGGTCCGGGAGGAAGTGCAGCCTGTCCCAATCCGGCCGTTTTTGATAACAGCGAGTGCAAGTTTGACGATGCCAACACTAAGTTTGGCCCCTAGGAGTGTGAGTCATGAAGGGAAGTAACCTTAAGTTTTTCTTTTTGGGTGTAGCACTGGTAGCTACAGGCTTGTGGGCTATGGCAGTGACGATTCCCAATACCTTTAGCGCGGGAGAAGTGCTCAGCGCAGCCAAAATAAACGCCAATTTTGCCGCCCTCAAAACGGCAGTGGATGCCCTCGAGGCAACGGTAACCGGAAAGCAAAACCGAGTGACCGGGAATTGTGCGGCTGGAGACACCATTCGTTCGATTAATGCAGATGGTTCGGTCACCTGTGGAACTTCGACCCGTGCCTCGGCGTGGATATCTTCCACAGGCAATGTAATAACTTCGAGTCCAGGAGTTACCTGGGTCATCACCAAAGTTGGCACAGGTCTTTATTGTATTCAAACCAGTCCGAATGTACTCAGCAACTACAGACCGATAGTCGCCACTATCAATGCTCCTGACAATAGTCCTGGCCAGATTAACGTCAACACTGGTTGGGGAAGTGCCTGCAATCCTTACGGGGGGTATAGCGTGTCAACCACTAATGCAGCGGGTGCTGCTGCCGACCGGGCATTTTCTATTGTTGTGCCTTGATTGCGCTACCCGGTCTGAAATGCCCATTCCACACGGGTTGTCGGAGATAGCATCTCAGCAAACGGAAGCCGTCTCAAAATTGTGTATTAGCGGTGAGGTAGCAATACACCCCAATTCACTAAATACTTCTGTACAACCTGGCTTGTTAATTGTTTGTTTTATTTTGTGAAACAACGTTCCAAAACTATGCTTTGCTGTGTGCATTGAAAAAATCGCCTTGCCGTATCCCAAATTCAGTAACGGCGATATAACGCTGGCCTTGTTAGCCTCGAGCTGGCTACAACCCGAGACCCAACATACCGGTTGAGCTTGGAGGTTTGTATGAAACGCCTATTCTGGCTTCTGAGCATGAGTCTGATACCATTACTAACCGCGTGTCCCGGTGGAGGTGGAGGAACCACACCCACCCTCACGGTTTCCCCCACCACTGCAACACTAACCGCCGGGACGGGAAACCAAACGTTCAACGCAACCCTTAGCAATGCGACTGGCACCATTAACTGGGCGCTCAGTCCGAATCTGGGTACGCTCTCGGCAACTACAGGCACTTCCGTTACCTACACCCCCCCAGCCACCGTAGCCAGCTCTACCACAGTACAACTCACTGCGACTTCGGGCACGCTAACGGCCACTGCTAACATCACCGTCAATCCGCCCGCCAACATCAATGTCTCTGGTACGGTAATTGGTATCAATCTGCAACCCGTTGCCAGTGCGCCAGTGGTCATTACCTCTGGCGGCACCAATTTCAGCACAACCACCAATGCAAGTGGCGCATTCAGCGTAAGCGGGATCACCCCCCCCTATGATGCAACTGTTGTAACTGGGAACCAGTCGCTCATTTACAAGGGTTTGACCCGCACCGATCCAACCCTGGTTTTTCTTGGGGTTGCCCCAGGTGTTTCTCGATCAGCAGCTCTTAGCGGGACGGTTTCGGGTGGCGCGGGCTTCCCCCAACCGGCAAACCACGTGGCCAGAACTGCTTTTGGATCACCCGAGGCGGTGGATAGCGCGACGGCCAACACTACTACGGGCGCTTATAACATGGGTACGGTAAGCTGGTTTGGCCCCATTACCACCACCGGGAATATCCATGCGCTTCAGTGGCAGTTTGATGGAACCAACCTGCCCACCGACTACACAGGCTATGGGGAAAAGCTCAACGTAGCGCTGTCTGATGGTGGAACGTTTGCCAGCCAGAACGTCACTATGTCCGGGGTAAGCGAGGCTACTATTTCGGGGTCGGTCGCGCTTCCAGCCGGATACAACCTTGGAAACAAGCGCATGGCGGTTGGCTTTGCGGATCGGTCGCTCATCAGTGTGCTGACCGACACCGGCGCCAGCACCAATTTTGCCTACACCACACCCAATGTCACTGGGGCTACCATCCAGATGCAAATTACTGCGGCCAATGGTGCAGGAACCAGTGTGGTAACAACCAAACCAGGTCTGGCCGTCAATGCAACCAGCGTTTCGATTCCCGTGCCGGCGGGCTCGGATCTAAGCTTGCCGCCAAATGCCGCTACCAATGTAAACAACAGCACAACCTTCTCCTATACGCCCTTCTCGGGGGGTGTGCACTTCGTAGTGTTTAGCGGCCCTGGGACAAACCCCGATTATGTGGTGGTAACCACAGCCGCCAGCACGACCATTCCCAATCTTAGCTCGGTCGGGCTTGGGCTACCCGCGTCCACAGTCTATTCCTGGAATGTCCAGGGGGCCGCACCCTTCGCAAGTGTAGACGCTGCTGCGGGGCCTGGCGGATGGCTGGCAGTCTTCCTGGCTACTGCCGAAGGCAGTCGCACTGCATCTACAAGCCGCACATTCACCACCGCACCCTGAGACATCCAAACGTCAAGGCCGGGGAGCTCCCCGGCCTTTTTTGCTAAAAGTTCACTTAGAACCGGCTGGCTACCTTGTCCCAGTTGAGCACGTTCCAGATGGCGGCCAGATAGTCGGGGCGGCGGTTCTGGTACTTGAGGTAGTAGGCGTGTTCCCACACGTCAATGCCCAGCAGGGGGGTGTGGCCTTCCATCAGGGGGGAGTCCTGGTTGGCAGTGCTGTAGACCTGCAGCTTGCCGGAGGCGTCCTTCACCAGCCAGCTCCAGCCCGAGCCAAAGCGGGTCAGGCCGGCCTGGGTCAGCCGGGTTTTGAGGTCGTCGAAGGAGCCAAAGGTTGCCGTGATGGCCTCGGCCAGTCTGCCGCCGGGCTGCCTGGCTCCGCCGGGGGTCAGGATGTCCCAGAACAGGGTGTGGTTGTGGTGGCCGCCGCCGTTGTTGCGCACCGCAGCGCGGATGGTTTCCGGTACTTCGTTGATCCGCCGCAGAATTTCCTCAATCGGACGATCGAACCATTCC
>NZ_CALMCQ010000100.1 GCF_937863175.1 uncultured Meiothermus sp.
GTCCAGAATCCCGTCTTTCTGTCGCTGCTCGATCAGGACACGCTGGGCCTGGCGCCCCTGCTCGAGTTGCTCTGGGGCTACTTCGGTGGCCGTGGCCACATCCCAGACCCGGCCTGCGCGGTCTTCGAGGTAAAGTATCCCCGCCGCTGGGCTCAGGAAGCGTGCGAAAGAGCCGGCTTTGGCCCGGGTCTGGCTGAGGCTTTTAAAACTACCGGCAGGCATAATGAAGGAAAAGAAGCTGCGCTTGTCGGTTGCGCCAATCGCATACAGTGCGTGACCCTCCTTCGGACTGGTAATGGTGGCCCAGAAATCCCTGGTTTCTGGCCCCACCAGCACCAGGTGGTGCAAAGGCTTTTCGGACAGGTCGTAAACGGTTTCGTTGACCAACTTCAGGTCTTTGGCTTCTTGCAGGCTGACCCCGCCGGCAGAAACCTTCATACCCAGGGTCAGGGCTTGCGCCAGGGCCACAGACACCGGTTCACCGTCCGACAGCGAGGAGTTGGGCGGAGACGCGACCTGCTGTGTTCCGCACGCGGCCAGCAGTAGAACTAGACCAACGACCAACGACCAACAGAATGGAATCGCATAGCTGAATTCACCTCCATTGGCTGGGCTACATTTCATGGGTAGCCACCAACAGGATATTTGAGAAGATTCGGATATGTCAAATTCTATTGATATTCTTATACTTAGTATATATTTCGGGTTGTGAACCAGCAACCTTTGTGACAACGTGTACATACAGTCGTTTGGGTATCGTTATACAGACACTGCCAATCCAATCGAAAATCTACCGGTGGACAACCAGACCCGCTTTCGCGTGGCCACGATCTCCAAGCTGGTGGGGCGGAAGATGACCAAACACCCCCCAGCAGCAGAAGTCCAGCCGTTAGCGTGGGTATGCGCATTGTTCGCCTCTCGTTAGTCTAGTCGCGCGGGATGGGGGTTGGCGTAGTATCCCCTTTTACCTCCCACTGTCCCATAACAAAAACCTCCAACTGTGCGGCTTGCACATTTTAGTCCGTGCTCGCACGAGGTACTACCCGCAGGCCACTGGGCTGTGCGGGGTCTTCCAGCACGATCAGAAATAAGAGGAACTTGGGAGGTATGGAGGGTTGCCCGTTGGAGAATCTGAGGGTTAGCGGTTCTCTCCCGCCACACTGGAGGGTGAAGTTGAGGTACTCCAGTTCTCTGCCTTCGTAGGGGAGCAGACCTAAACGGTAAACCCCGTCTCTTTCCTTAATCAACTGGTTGACAGGAGTAGCCGGATTTGCTGCTACTGCTCTGGAGGGGCTGATGGCGGGCTTTTCGAGGCGAAACTGTATTTCGTTGGTAGCAATTGTACCATGAGAAATGGTTTCTCCGCCCCCAAATTTGAGGTAATAATCCACACCACCCATCCTGAAACCCGGGTCAAACTCGACGCTTATCTGTGCCCCGGCAGGGCAGACCCGCTCTAGCTCAGGATAGTGGAGCACATAAAGCGAGTATGGAGCCCCTGACATTCGGATAAGACACCCCCCCAGCAGAAGCAGCAGTAGAAGTCCAGCCGTTAGCGTGGGTATGCGCATTGTTCGCCTCCCGTTAGTCTAGTCGCGCGGGCCATCGGGCGGGGTGGGGGTTGGTGTGGGCGTACCCGCATCCTCGGGTTTCACCACCTGGTAGGCCCCAAAGCTCAAATCCCAGTAGTTGCTCAGGTAGACCCGCCGGGTTCCATCGCGGTAATTTGGATCTTCCTTTCCATCGTACAGCCATGCGTAATTCTCCGACCAGTCCCAGTATTCCAAAATCTCGAAGCGGTGCACCGGGGCATAGTGCAGGACAAAACCCAAGATGCCGGTACCCGGTATCGTCTGATCCGTCGTATAGAGCGCAATGGCCGGGCGATTCCGGTGCCCGATAGAACCCTTCAGAACTCCGCCCACCCTCCAGCTATTCTGCGACCAAACGATCCACTCCAGTGGTGGGAGCACCAGCGGGTAAGTTGTCAATACCAGTAGTTTTGCAAAGGTGACCTCGTCCAGGTCGCGTACCCAGGTGCCATCCACCCTTTCCGGCCAGCCCACTTCCCCCAGCCAGGCATTGGCCCCATTCAAAAGCCTACCCGCCGAAACAAAGGTATCTCCTGCCAAAGGTTGTCCGCCCATCCGCTCGGTAAGCCAGGCACCGTGGATGGTTAGATTCTGTCCGTTAATTGTTCGATGCCCGATGGGTGTGGGCCAGTACAGGCCTTGAAGAAAGTGCGGGTCGCTCGAAGAGCCATTTACGATTCTGCTTCCGCCATTGCTGGGTAGCTGTATGGTGCGATCGCTCCAACCTTCTTGATGCCGCATCCAGTTGAGCACCCGCCCTACCGACATGGGCCCGCAACCAACCACATACTGCCCTGTTTTGTATTCGGTTCCAACCATCGGGGGGTTCCCACGTCCCCCCCACTGGTAGTCTGGTAAAGACAAGAAACCTAAATCGCTTCGTATTCGCTGAAGGTTACCAAAGTCATGGCCCAAAACTTGCAGGGTTCCCCTTACGCGCCGCACCGTACAAGACCATAGGAAGTAGCTCAGGCAGTCGTTTTCGGTTATGGTTTGAGCGCCTATCCGGCTGCGGAAGAACTGAGAGCCCAGGTGTAGGGTGGGGGGTTCTTCGGAAAAGGTCTGCGGCCCGATCACTACCGGGGCATCTTTGGACATCTCCTCGAGCTTCTTCCACCGCTTGGCCATCTCCTTATCCAGGTTGCCCTCGGTGACCGAATTCTTGATGGTCGTGAAGGTGTTTTGCACCAGGGTGGCTTCTTTATTCTGGAGAAGTACGCCATCCGAGCTGTAAAGTTGGTTTCCCTTCAAGCCAAATACCCTACCGCTGAAGACGACGAAACGGCAGTCTGGGCAGCCCGACCACAGCCGCTTAAACGTCTTCACAGTGAGCACATCCCCGTGAAAGGTACGGTTCCGGGCAGCCCCCGTCAGGTAGACCGGCTCGCTGTCTGGAACGCTGTTCACGGCTTCCCTGAAGCTCTGCTTCTGATTAAGGATGAGGTTGGCCCAGTAGGCGGGTTGGCCTTCGGGATCGAACACCAGGGTGGTTGCGACAAATCGGTTCGCTGCCGATTGCGGATTGATCTCTTTCTCTTCTGTGGCTGCCACTACCGCCAGGGCCTGACCAATGTGGGCTGGCACAGGCTGGATGGCCTCAGCCACAGGTTCGGCTTTTTGGCTCCCGCACGAGGCGAGCAAAAGCCCAAGTCCAACGACCAACGACCAACGACCAACGACCAACGACCAACGACCAACGACCAACG
>NZ_CALMCQ010000101.1 GCF_937863175.1 uncultured Meiothermus sp.
CAACGACCAACGACCAACGACCAACGACCAACGACCAACGACCAACGACCAACGATAGGACTCCACATAACCAAATACACCTCCGTATGCTCGGCCACACTTTCGTGTACCAAAAGCAGGCTAATCCAGCAAACTTCGTCTTGTCAAGTGATAAATGTATTTTTATACTTAGTTAAATAGCTGCCCATGTGCGGGCTCGGGATTGACCAGATCAGTGTCGTAGCTGAAGGGAACCGGGTGGCCCAGCGCGACCATCTACCCCTTGTGGTGGAACTCGTGGGTGATGGGGTGCAGGAGCAGACAGCTCTGGTTCACGTTGGCCTTCCAGCCCTTGCGCGGATGCGTCCAAACATAGACCCCATTCAGCCGGTCAAAGGAATGTAGGGCTTCCTCCACCAACCTGTCCACACCTTCAAACACTGCCCGCACCGTGGCAACGTTCGGGAAGTCTGCCCCCTTGAGATCTGCCTCAGGGTGGCCTATCGCAACCGGTTCCATTCACCACAAATAGCAGTTAGCTACATGGACGTGCAGGTTGCGGATGCTGTCGAAACCAAAGTCGGGGCGCCTCTGGGTATAGATTTCTGGTGGCAGCGAGGCGCAGTAGCCAAAGAGAACTTCACGGGAACGCCGCACCCAGCCGTAGAAAACTCGCAAATCATCATTCATACTGCAGGATACCGTGGCCCGATGTGGTATACCAGTGGGAATGACTCATCCCTATGCAATCAGGCCCCAGACTCCCTGGCAACGCTTCGGGGTATGGGCTTTACAGCTTTTGGGCTGGACAGCGGTAATGGCCCCGCCCCCAGGGAAGAAATTCGTGCTGGTGGGCTATCCCCACACTTCCAATCAGGACTTTATCTATGCGCTGCTCTGGGGCATGGCTTCGGGAACCCGCTTCAGGTGGGTGGGTAAGAAACAGCTTTTCCCTCCGGTGATCGGGGTAGTGATGCGGTGGCTGGGCGGCATCCCGGTAGACCGCTCCAGGGCGGGCGGCGATTTCGTAAGACAGGTAGCCCGCATCTTCGACCAGCACGACAACCTCTGGGTGGTGGTGGCTGCCGAAGGCACCCGCAGCCGCACCGAGTACTGGAGGAGCGGGTTTTATTACATGGCCCTCGAGGCCAGAGTGCCTATCGCCCTGGCCTATATGGATTACCGCAAAAAGGAAGTGGGTGTGGGGGCCTACTTCTCCCCCACCGGACAGATTGAGGCCGATTTCGAGCAGATTCGCACCTTCTATGCCGACAAGGTAGGCCGCCACCCCAGCAAGCAAAGCCCAATCCGGCTCAGGCCGAAGGATCAGCTCTAGTTGTTCAGTAACTTTATCTCTATACCCATGCACGCCGTTGGAGATTGGCCCAGGTCTCAGGTCGCAGGTCTGCCTGGGACTGCGAAGCCTAAACGAAGTTTTCTGCCTTTTGGCTTTAGGCTTTCTACCTTCGACTTTCTCTTTTCGATTGGATCTGGGTCGTCAGGATGGCAAGTATCTGTAGACAGACCCTCTGGGAAGGGTGATAAGCAACCAAAAGCCTTCCCTCGAGTGCTCAGGGCTCTTAGATAGGCTGGTGCGCCAACCATAGAACTTTCGGCTTTGGGGTTTGCGTTGGTGTGGCTCCGTTGCCTGGCCTCTGTGTATATAGCAAATTCCTAAGTTGGAGGTACTGGCTCGAGGTCTGCAGGCTCGGGTGTATACTGTAGCAAATCTCCAGGCTGACAGTCCAGGGCCCGACATAAGGCAATTAGCGTGGAGAAGCGGATGGCTTTGGCCTTGCCGGTCTTGAGTATGGAGAGGTTGGACAGGGTGATGCCCACCTGATCAGAGAGCTCGGTCAGGCTCATTTTTCGCTTGAGCAGTAGACCATCCAGGTTGACCTCAATGGGCATCAGACCATCAACTCCTGTTCGCGCCGTAGTTCGTCCCGCTCGGAAAACACCGCCATGGCATAGCGGAAGACTTCTGCCAGGGCCAGAATCGCAAGGCCCACGACCAGCAGTCCGTTGTTTCCCAGGATGTTGGCGACATCACTGGAGAAGCTGATGGTCCAAACAGTGTGTTGATGGATGCTGATGGCCCCTTCGGCTATCACCTGTTGGCCCAGCCAGCGTTGAATCCAGACCCCCACCAGGCCCAGGAAATAGTAGGCTACCAACAGCCAGCCAACAAAGCGCAACCGGAGAACGTTGCCAAGGATGAAGGGCTGGCCGCCTGCTATCGAGGCGAACAGCTTCCACAAGGCCCAATTGGCCCACCCCCAGGCCGCCACAGAAACCAGCAGGGCGAAGAAGCCCAGCAAAGCAAACCACCGCCCGATCTGATCGCCAGGAACAACCACATTGCCGATGAGGTCGCGCAGAGTCAGATCGGTGAGCTGCAAGCCGGGTGCCTTCAGCGCATAGCTCTGGGGATCGAGCTCGAGCCGGACGGGTAAGTTGAGGGTGTAATTAGCTGTACCGGCAGTAAGCAGAAACATCAAAAGAAGTATTACGGAGGCAATAATCCAGAGATAAAAACTGATCTGCAGGAGCCGCGCCAGCAGGCTTGCGGTTCGCGAGTTAATGGGAGTTGTACGGTTCATATTTATGGATTATCAATAAATCTTTATTGAAAGTCAATAAAGTGAAGTCTGCCATTCGAGTTCGGGGGTGATGACAGTACACTAGTAGGCAGTGACCGTTTATGTTAGAAAAACTCGAATCCTTAGAAGCCGAGTACCAGACGCTCGAGCGGCAACTGGCCGATCCGTTGGTGCTCACCAATCAATCGGAGTATCAGCGCATCAGCAAGCGCTATGCCGATATGGGGTATCTGGTGCGTACCATCCGCCAGTACAGAGAAGCCCTGATCAACCTCGAGGGCGCGCGCGAGTTGCAGTTTGATCCCGAACTGGGCGAAATGGCCCAGGCCGACATCGAGGCGCTCGAGCCCCGCATCCGCGAGATCGAGGCCGAGCTCGAGGTGCTGCTGCTGCCACGTGACCCCCTCGACGAGAAAGACGTAATTGTGGAGATCCGGGCCGGAACCGGCGGGGAGGAAGCGGCGCTGTTTGCGGCTGAGTTACGCGACATGCTGATCAAGTATGCCCAGATGAACGGCTACAAACCCGAGATTCTCGATACTTCCCATACCGACCTGGGCGGGGTCTCGAAGGTCTCGTTCGAGGTTACCGGGGCCGGGGCTTATGGCTTTTTGAAGTATGAGGCCGGGGTTCACCGGGTGCAGCGGGTTCCCGCCACCGAGACCCAGGGCCGTATCCACACCTCTACCGCAACCGTGGCGGTGATGCCCGAGGCCGAAGAAGTGGACGTACAGCTCGACCCAGCCGACCTCGAGATCACCGTCTCGCGGGCTTCTGGCCCCGGCGGGCAGGGGGTCAATACCACCGACTCGGCGGTGCAGGTGTTGCACAAACCCACCGGCATGATTGTCTCCTGCATGGAGTCACGCAGCCAGATCAAAAACAAAGAAAAAGCCCTCTCGATCCTGCGCTCGCGCCTGCTCGAGATCAAGCGGGCCGAGGAAGCAGCCCGCCGCCGCGAGGATCGCCTGGCCCAGATTGGCGCTGGCGAGCGCTCGGAAAAAATCCGCACCTATAACTTCCCCCAGTCGCGCGTGACCGACCACCGCATCGGCTTCACTACCCACGACCTCGAGGGGGTGCTGGGGGGCGACTTGTCCAAACTGCACGAAGCCCTGCGCAAAGCCGACCAGGAACGCCAGCTCGAGGCACTTTCGGCCCCCCAGACTGCATCTTCCAAGTCCGCCTAGGACGCGAAAGGCGGGCTATAGATGCAGGGGTTGCGACGTGACCTATTGGTAGCAGCAGCTATCCTGATGGATAAGCAGGGGCGGGTCTTGCTGGTCGCCAACGACTGGAGCCGCCGGGGTAGGCTGCGCTATACCCTGCCGGGCGGGATGGTCGAAGCCGGAGAGACCATCCCGGCAGCAATTGCACGGGAAGTACAGGAAGAAACCGGGCTGCGGGTCAAAGGGATTCAACATCTGGCGTATGTGATCCAGGTTGAAGATCATCGCAAGAGCGAACGTACCATCGCCATGGCTTTCCGCGCCGACTACGAGGGTTTGCTCAACCCCAGAGACCCCGATGGGCACATCGTGGAAGCCCGCTTCTTCGCCGGAGAAGAAGTTGCGATCAGGCTCGACGAACACCGCCCGCTGTTAGAACCGCTGATGGACTATATCCGGGGGGAACGGGGTCGTTTTTATGCGTACTCGAGCTGGGGCAGCGAGGGAACCCGGGTTTGAGCCGAGCAAGATAGCCACGAACGGCTTCAGGGTCGTTCTGATACCCTTGGGGATCTGGAGACAGTTGCCCTGGCCCCTAATTTCTGGCTTACTTTCAAATGACCCTTCCCCCGCAGCATCGGCGCATAAAGTATTCTCTAGTCCGCTGTAGGTGTCTTTTGATTAAACCCACGGCATTTTTGAGGTGAACTATGGTCGCAGTCATTCTTTCGGGTGGGGCAGGCACACGCTTGTGGCCGGTCTCGAGGGAACAGTATCCCAAGCCCTTCATGAAGCTACCCGATGGGCAGAGCCTCTTGCAAAAGGCATTCCTGCGGGCAGCACGGGTGGGGGCCCGTCAGGTGCTCACGGTAACAGGCCAGGAATACTATTTCAGCACAGCCAACGAGTACCAGACCCTGGGGCTGCCCGAGGTGCAGACCTCCTATGTAATTGAACCGTTGCGCCGCAACACTGCACCCGCCATTGCCATGGCAGCTTTATGGATCGCCCAGCAAAACCCCGACGAAGTAATGCTGGTACTCTCGGCTGATCATCTCATTTTGCGTGAGGAAGCCTTTGCCCAGGCTGTAGCCCAGGCTAAGACCATCGCCCAGCAGGATTTTCTGGTTACTTTTGGCATCCAACCCACCTACCCCGCTACCAACTTTGGCTATATCGAGCAGGGTCTGCCTTTGCAGGACGGGGCCTACCGGGTAGCTCGCTTTGTGGAAAAACCCGACCGCCAGACCGCCGAAGCTTACCTGCTGACCGGGCGCTACCACTGGAACGCAGGCATTTTCTGCTTCAAAGCAAGCGCCTATCTGGACGCTCTACAACGGCTCCAATCCCAGATGTACGAGGCCGTGCTGGCTTGCTGGCAGGGCAGCGAGCAGGGGGATGTGACCTACCTGGATGCTGCCCTCTTCAAGCCGGTTCCCAGCGAGTCGGTGGACTATGCGGTGATGGAGAAAGCGGAGCAGGTGGTGGTAGTACCCGCCGACCTGGGCTGGAGCGATCTGGGTTCGTGGGATGCAGCGGCTCAGATGGTACCTCCAGACGACTCGGGCAACCGGGTGTTTGGCGAGGCGGTACTGCTCGAGACCACCAATACCTTTGTTCAGACCGAGGATCGCGTGGTGGCAGTGATTGGAGCCAGCGATCTGGTCATCGTGGATACCCGCGATGCCCTGCTGGTGGCCCGGCGCGACAAAGTGCAGGATGTGAAGAAAGTAGTGGAGCAGCTCACCCAGTCCAAAAACGACACGGTGCGCCGCCACCGTACCATCCAGCGGCCCTGGGGTAGCTACGTGACCCTCGAAGAGACCCATGGGTTCAAAATACGCCGGGTGGTGGTTAAGCCGGGCCAGGCTCTCTCCAACCATCTGCACCACCACCGCAGCGAACACTGGACGGTGCTACGGGGCACTGCCCAGGTCTGGCTGGATGGCAAAGTACAGATGCTCCGGCATGGCGAATCGGCCAGTGCCCTGGCGGGGGTGGCCCATCAACTCCTCAACCCAGGACTGCTGGAACTGGTCTTGATCGAAGTGCAAACCGGGGAGTATCTGGGCGAAGACGACGTCAGGCGGCTGGGCAGTCCGGTGTGAGTCCCGGCCCGCTGGTAACGGAATCCCGTAGTGGAAGAAACCCTCGAGTACGCAAATTTTGCTACAGGCGGGAAGGCGTGAACTTTTCCACCGGTTTTCACTCCACCGTAACGCTACGGCGTAAAAATAAGGCTGGTAAGGGAACTTGTCTCATTTTGCTGTGATATTTGAGTATTTGGCCTACCGAACCGGCCTGTACACTAAACCACAGCTATGGAATAGTCCATCGCTTATCTGGATGGATTACGACTAGAGGAGTAAGGCATGAAAGCTATGAAAGTCGCCGTCATCGGTACTGGCTATGTGGGCATTACCACCGGGGTCACGCTGGCCTACATCGGCCACCAGGTGACCTGTGTGGATGTGGATCCCCGGAAGCTGGCGCTTCTACGTGCGGGCAAGGCCCACATCTATGAACCGGGCCTCGAGGAGCTCATGCATATGGCTCGCGCACGCCTGAAATTCACCGACTCCTACGCCGAAGCAGTGCCCGGCGCCGACGTGATCTACATTGCGGTGGGCACCCCTTCCGACGCCGACGGCAGCCCCGACCTGCGCTACGTACAGGCCGCCGCCGAGGGCATCAGCGAGCACCTTAATGACAAGTTTGCGGTGATCGTGAACAAGTCCACCGTGCCCATCGGCTCGGGCAACTGGGTGGAGTCGCTGGTGCAGTCTGCATACGAGGCCAAGAACGGCAAAAAGGCCAGGGGCAACTTTGCGGTGGCTTCCAACCCCGAGTTTCTGCGCGAGGGCTCCGCAATCTACGACTCACTCTACCCCGACCGCATCGTGGTGGGCGCCGAGCGGGAGGAGGCCCTCGAGGTGCTCTACAACCTCTACCGTCCCCTGATCGAGCAGAGCTTCGCAGAACCCGCCTTCCAACCCCGCCCCCATGCCATGAAGGCTGTTCCGCTTATCTCCGCCGACCTGGCCTCTGCCGAACTAATCAAGTACGCCGCCAACGCCTTTCTCTCGGTCAAGATCAGCTTCATCAACGAGATCGGCAGCCTGGCCGAGCGGGTGGGGGCCGACGTAACCCAGATCGCCCGTGGCATCGGCCTGGACAGCCGCATCGGCCCGCGCTTCCTCCAGGCCGGGATCGGCTGGGGTGGAAGCTGCTTCGGTAAAGACACTGCCGCGCTGGTCTCGACCGGCAAAGAGTATGGCCTCTCGATGCCCATCGTGCAGGCCGCCCGCGAGGTGAACTACCGCCAGCGCGAACGCATGGTGGAAAAACTTCAGCGCGAACTCAAGATCCTCAAGGGCCGGACTGTGGGCCTGCTGGGCCTGGCCTTCAAACCCAACACCGACGACCTGCGCGACTCTCCCGCGCTGGACATGGCTCAGCGCCTGATCAAACATGGGGTCAGGGTGCGCGTCCACGATCCCATCGCCCTCGAGCAGGCCCGGCAGCAGAACCCCGATCTGGCCGTTGAGTACTGCCAGAGCGTAATGGAACTGGCCGAGGACGCCGACGCGGTGGTGCTGGTCACCGACTGGGCTGTCTACCGCGATCTCGACTGGGAGGGCATGGCCAAACTCATGAAGAAGCCCCTGGTAGTGGATGGGCGCAACTTCCTCGACAAGCAGCGCCTGACCAAAGCCGGTTTTCACCATGTGGGCGTGGGAACGGGCACCAACCCCCAGCTTGTCACGGCGGAAGGATAGGTGTTGAAGAAGGTCGGGGAACTAGAAAGTTGAAAGGTTGAGCCAGAGCTACCAGGTTTTATGGATCCTTTGACCTTTTCGGCTTTTGACACTGTCTTCAACGATTAACCTTCAACCCATACAAGGACTGAACCATGCGAATTCTAATTACCGGCGCGGCAGGTTTTCTGGGCAGCCACCTGTGTGAGCGGCTGCTGCACGAGGGGCATGAAGTTACCGGGGTGGACGATTTTAGCAGCGGCCAGAAGCGGAATGTCGAACTGCTCACCAGGTTCCCCAGGTTTCACTTTGTCGAGGCCGATGCTTCCAGGCCCTTGAACATTGCAGGCAGCCTCGACTGGGTGATGCATTTCGCCTCGCCAGCCTCGCCCCCGCGCTACCTCAAACTGCCCATCCAGACCATACGGGTCAATGGCGAGGGCTCCCGCCACCTTCTGGATATGGCCGTGGCAAAGGGCGCAAAGTTCTTCCTGGCTTCCACCTCCGAGATCTATGGTGACCCCATGGTGCACCCCCAGCCCGAGACCTACTGGGGCAACGTCAACCCGGTGGGGCCACGCTCCATCTACGACGAGGCCAAGCGTTATGCCGAAACCCTCACCATGGCCTATCAGCAGGCCAAGGGCGTCTCTACCCGCACTATCCGCATCTTCAATACCTACGGCCCACGTATGGATGCCGAGGATGGGCGGGTGGTCACCAACTTCATCGTCCAGGCTCTGCGCGGCCAGCCCCTCACCATCTACGGTGACGGCAGCCAGACCCGCAGCTTCCAGTACGTGGACGACCTTATAGAGGGCATCCGCCGCCTGATGGACGTGGAGTTCCACCAGCCGGTAAACCTGGGCAACCCCGAGGAGTACACCATGCTCCAGCTCGCCCAGCTCACGCAAGAACTGGTGGGTTCGAAGATGCCCCTTGTATACCAGCCACTACCCCAAGACGACCCCCGTCAGCGCCGCCCCGACATTACCCGCGCCAAGGAACTGCTGGACTGGGAGCCCAGGGTCTCGGTACGCGAGGGGCTGGCCCGCACCATCGCCTATTTTAGAGATCTCCTGGAAGCAGCCCCGCGATAGGAGTGGGCTTTGGAAAGGTTTTTGGGTTCTGCCATACTCGAGGTGCAGCTATGAATATTCTGGTTGTGGGGGGGGCAGGCTACATTGGCAGCCATACCGCCAAAACCCTGAAGAAAGCCGGCCACATCCCCGTGGTCTTCGACAACCTCAGCACCGGCCACCGCTGGGCGGTGCGCTGGGGGCCACTGGTCGAGGCCGACCTGGCCGACAAAAGTGCGATCTTGCAGGCCATACGGGACTACCAAATCGAGGCCGTGATCCACTTCGCAGCCCACGCTTATGTGGGCGAGTCCATGCAATACCCGGCCAGGTATTTTCGCAACAATGTGGCCAATATGCTCAACCTGCTCGAGGCCCTGCACGAATCGAACATCCAGCACATGGTGTTCTCCTCATCGTGTACCACTTATGGTATCCCCGAGCGTGTCCCCATCCGCGAGGACTTCCCCCAGTTGGCCATCAGCCCCTACGGGGAGTCCAAGCTGATGGGGGAAAAAATGCTCAAATGGTTTGGCGAGTGCTATGGCATGGGCTGGGTGGCGCTGCGCTACTTCAACGCCAGTGGGGCCGACCCCGAGGGCGAAATTGGCGAAGTCCACGACCCCGAGACCCACCTGATCCCGCTGGTGATAGACGCCGCTCTGGGTAGACGCCCCCCGGTCAAAATTTTCGGTACCGACTACCCCACCCCGGATGGCACTGCCATCCGCGACTACATCCATGTGATGGATCTGGCCGATGCCCACCTGCGGGCCTTGCAGTATCTGCTCGAGGGGGGTCAGTCCACCGCCTTTAATCTGGGTACCGGCCACGGCAACAGCGTGCGTGAAGTCATTGCCGCAGTCGAGCGGGTTGGGGGTTGCAGGGTGCCCGCCGAGGCGGCCCCCCGCCGCGCCGGAGACCCCCCCGCCCTGGTAGCAGACCCCAGCAAGGCTCACAAGGTACTGGGCTGGGAGGCTCGGTACCAGGACATCAACCAGGTCGTCGAGACAGCCTGGCGCTTCGTTGAAAGTCGAAAGCGGTAGCCTGGGGTGGTTTCCAGGTGGATTGCATCCCATTGAAAAACCGCTCCAACTACTTCGGAGACCGCCTGCCGCCTCTGGACTCCCTGAATGGGAACGCCCTACAAACAATCTGCGGATTTACCTCCCGCCCACAAGCACGCCGCCCGGATGAGCGGCAGGTTCGCTTGCGTAGCCTCCCGGTGCGGAGCACTACCCGGTGCAGAGCACTACCCGGTGCAGAGCACTACCCGGTGCAGAGCACTACGCACCAGAAGGAAGAGCCGCCAGAGCTCTCGAGCGTGTTGCCAGGAGTCGGGCTTTCGCTCAACCCAACCACTGCAAATCTTCTTCCTTATCTATATCTACCCCCACCTCGGCATAGGGGGTGATGAGGGCTCTGGCCGGAACCCCAATGATTTGCGAGACTTTGGCTTCCAAACCGGCAATACCGGCCTGACCCAAGAGCACCCGGAGCAGCGTTGCGAAGCCGATCATCTGGGCCAGAGCCAGGGGTTTTTTGCGCAGTTCCAGGGCTCGTTTGAGCAGGGGCAGGGCTGTGAAAAAGAGCTTTTTGTCAATGAGGACAATGTTGCCGCCGGTAAAAGAACCCTCGCGGATGCGGGCATAGGTGCGGCGCATATGCGGGAAGCGCTGTTCGATGGTTTTTTTGGCAATGATCGAATACACAAAACCAGCCTGGGGGGCGTTCTGCAATACCCAGCGCACTGCTTCCACGCTCAGAAAAGGCATATCGCCGGTGGCAACCAGAACTTTCTCGCCTCTGGCCGCGTGGATGCCGGCCTCGAGGTTGGCAATCAGGCTGCCGTGGTCGGGCAAGGATACTCTGGGTGGAGGGTTCAAGGTGGCCTGGGGGCCAACCAGAATAACTTCCAGCCCAGCCTGCGTCAGGGCCTCGAGGGTGTACTCCACCAGCGGGCGACCCCGGTGCGGCACCAGCGTTTTGCTCACTACCCCAAACTTTTGGGCCAGGGGATCATCGGCTCTGCCCCCGGCCAACACAATGGCTTCCACGGGCATAGTCTACCCTTCGTTACCGCGCTCTCTTTACCCAACCCCCGCGACCCGATACCCTATGGTTATGGATGACCTGCTCGAGCGGCTTGGCAATCATCTGGTCTGGCGTATTGGCAAGGCCGAAGGAGAAGAGGTGCTGGTGGTGCGGGTAGGGCTGGCGACCGCGACCCCCGAATTCGGCCAACTCTCGCGGCTGCGCAATGTATCCGACGAGGAGATCGAGGAACTTTCTCAGGCCGGGCAACTGCGGGTAGAGTGGGTAAATTGAAACCTATGGTGCTGGAGAAATCGTTCCAACTACGGCTGGTCGAACCCCCCGAACATCTGCTTACGCCCGAACGGGTGTTTGCCGGCAAGCCCCCGTTTGGAAAACTCACCCGCCAGGACACCACCCTCCTGGGCTATCTGGTGGCCGAGGCTCCGCTGTTTGGGGAGATCCACTTCCCCTTCCACAGCCGTATTCGTTCCCAGGGCAACACAGCCCGCCTGGAGGCCCTGCCCCTCGACGATCCCTCTGCATTCTGGGCCGAACTCGAGGGAAGTGGGGAAGTCGTGGGGGGTGGAATTGACTACCAGCTTACCCTCCGCATCCATGCCACCTTGCCCCGGGGGGAAAAATGGGGCGGGCGGGCCCTGGGGCGGCTGGCCGAAGTCGCGTTCGAGCGCAATGTGGAGCGGGTGCTGGAGCGGCTGGTCAAAACGTGATCCAACCCGCTGCAATTCCTGCGTCTCAGAGCCCTTTGAGCGCAGCCTTCGTTCCATCGGATGGCCGCCACAACAAGCCCAGTGTGCCCCCAGTGGCAACCCAGAACCATGGTCGGTCATATACTAAGGACACCTGGAGGTGGAACCGTGGTTGAAGTACGCTTTTTGGGACATTCCGCGCTTCTTATCAGCGATGGCACTACCCGCATTGTGGTGGACCCCTTCCTCGCTGGCAATCCCAAAGCGGCGCTTCAGCCCAATCAGGTTCAGGCCAGCCTGATCGTGCTGACCCATGCCCACGGTGACCACTACGGCGATAGTGTGGCGTTGTCCAGGGGTACCGGGGCTCCCATCATCTCTAACTACGAAATTGTCAGTTACGCCGAGAAACAGGGCGGCCAGGGCATCGGGATGAACCTTGGCGGCACCCACAGGTTCAAGGAGGGCTGGCTGAAGTGGTTCCCAGCCTGGCACTCTTCGTCGTTCTCGGATGGAACCTATGGCGGGCTGGCCCAAGGCTTCATCCTGGAACTGGGGGGCAAGCGCATCTACAACGCCGGCGATACCGCTCTCTTTAGCGATATGGCCCTGGTGGCCACGTATAATGTTGACCTGGCCATTCTGCCTATCGGTGACCACTACACCATGGGGCCGGACGATGCGCTAAAGGCCCTCGAGCTGACCCGGGCCAGGCAGGTTTTACCCGTGCACTACAACACCTTCCCCCCCATTTCCCAGGACGGAGATGCCTTCATCCGCCGTGCACGGCTACTGGGAATGGGAGGAGAAGCCCTAAAGCCAGGGGAAAGTTTAACTCTTTTGTAACGCAGCCTGTGCTGGAATAACTGGGAGTAGCCGCGATCTAAATGGACTACCGCCGACTGACCCGTCAAAACTACCGGCTCGAGATGCTTTTGGGCCTCGGACGGTCGTCGCAGGTGTATCTGGCCCATGCCCCCGACGGAACACGGGTCGCCCTCAAGGTGCCGCGCCGTGAGGTGCGTACCGACCGTGCCCTCACCGAGCGCTTTGCCCAGGAAGTGGCTCTTTCCCTCACCCTCAACCACGCCAACCTGGTGCGCGGGCTTTCGGGCCGCCCCGAAGGGGAAGGGGCTTTTCTGGCCCTGGAGTATTTCGAGGAGGGAACCCTCGAGGACAGCCTCAAAAAAGGCCCTCTCAGCCGCGAGGTTGCAACCGAATGCTTGGCCCAGATTGCCCAGGCCATCATCTACCTCCACGACCGGGGCATCATCCACCAGGATGTCAAACCTTCCAACATTTTTATTGACGGGCTGTTGTTTAAGCTGGGCGATTTTGGTGTTGCCAAGACCCGCGAAAACCCCAAGCCCCTGGAGCGGGCCGGCAGCCCTTATTACATGTCTCCGGAGCTGTTCATAGGGGAGCCGGCTACCCCAGCCTCGGATGCCTATTCGTTTGGGGTGATGGCCTTCGAGCTGCTGGTGGGCAAGCGGCCCTTTGTGGGCGAGACCCTCGAGGAAATCACCTACGCCCATCTGCACAAAATGCCACCCCCCACCAACCTCCCACCCCATCTCGATCGGATCGTACGTAACCTCCTGGCCAAAGACCCTGCCATCCGCGCTACCCCCCAGGCCTTTCTGCGGATAGCGCGAAACATTCCCGAACCCGAGCCCGGTTCCAACAAAACCACGGGGGAAGACAAGCCCGCCAAAGGCAAGGGATTGTTTGGCCTGTTTCGCAAGCGCTAGCCTCCATGCCCCATCCGATACACTGTAGGCGAGCAATGTGAGGCCAGCTATGAGCGAACCCCTCTGGTTCCCGTCTGATGAGTACAAACAGGGTAGTCATATCGAAGCAATGCTGCGGCACCTGAACCTGGAGGATTACGAAGCGCTTTACCAGTTCAGCATCGCGCAGCCCGACGCTTTTTGGGAAGCAACGCTCCAGCTTCTGGGCATCGAGTGGCTGACCCCCTATCGCCAGGTGCTCG
The DNA here is from genome assembly GCF_937863175.1 of uncultured Meiothermus sp. Taxonomy (GTDB): domain Bacteria; phylum Deinococcota; class Deinococci; order Deinococcales; family Thermaceae; genus Meiothermus. The sequence goes on from NZ_CALMCQ010000101.1 coordinate 13,326, forward strand.
AGGTTTCCCAGGGCCCCCAGTGGCCCCAGTGGTTTGTGGGGGGCCAGCTCAACCTGGCCCACAACGCCCTGCATCATGCCCGAACCCGGCCCGATGATCTGGCCCTGATCTGGGAAGGGGAAGACGGTGCAGTGGTCAGGCTGAGTTATGGCGAGCTCGAGGCCGCTGTAGCCCAGGCCGTCCATGCGTTAAGAGGATTGGGAATCGGCAAGGGCGACCGGGTGGGCATCTTCCTGCCGATGCTCCCTGAGACTGCCATTAGCGCGCTGGCACTGGCCCAGGTAGGTGCGATTTTTGTACCGATCTTTTCGGGCTATGCTGCCGAGGCCGCTGCCACCCGTCTCAATGATGCCGAGGCCAGGCTGATTATCTCCGCCGATGGCTTCTACCGCAGGGGCAGCAGGGTCAGGCTACTGGACCATGCCCGCGCGGCAGCAGCCCTCTCGCCCAGCGTAGAGAAGCTACTGGTGGTGCGCCGCTTTGGCGAGACTGCCCTGACCGAAAACGAGGTTGCCTGGGATCGGGTTGTCCCACCACAGCCCTCCACCGCTGCTTATGAACCTATGGGCAGCATGGATCCGTTCATGCTGATCTATACCTCCGGCACTACCGGCAAACCAAAAGGCACCGTGCACTATCACGCTGGCTTTCCCCTCAAAGCCGCCCAGGACATGGCCCACCTGTTTGATCTGCGCAAAGGCGAGACCCTGTTCTGGTTTACCGATATGGGCTGGATGATGGGGCCGTGGGCTATTCTGGGCGCCCTGACCATCGGGGGCACCGTCTTGCTCTACGAAGGTGCTCCCGACTATCCCGACCCAGGCCGCCTGTGGGCTATCTGCGAGAAACATGGGGTCACCCACCTGGGCCTCTCCCCTACCCTGGTGCGGGCCTTGATGCCACTGGGCGACGAACCCGTACGCAAACACAACCTGTCCAGACTTCGGATGCTGGGTTCTACCGGCGAACCCTGGAACCTGGAGCCCTATCTCTGGTTTGCCAAAACCGTAGGCCGGGGCCGCCTCCCGATCATCAACTATTCCGGCGGCACCGAAATTGGCGGTGGTATTCTGGGCTGCACTGCCTGGCGGCCCATCAAGCCCATGGGATTCAACACGGCGGTTCCTGGCATACATGCCGAGGTGCTGGATAGTGCCGGCAAGCCGGTGCGCGATGAGGTGGGCGAGCTAGCGGTAATGGGGCCCTGGCCTGGGCAGACCAAGGGGTTCTGGAATGCATCCGAACGCTACTTGAACACTTACTGGAACCGCTTTGAGAACATCTGGGTGCATGGCGACTGGGCAGTGCTGGATCGCGAGGGCCACTGGATTATCCAGGGTCGCAGCGACGACACCCTCAAGATTGCGGGCAAGCGGGTTGGGCCAGCCGAGTACGAGAGTGCGGCAGTAGAGCACCCTGCGGTGAAAGAAGCGGCTGCCATTGGCATCCCGCACGAGGTGAAGGGTGAGGCCGCTGTGGTGTTTGTGGTACTGCGAGCCGGACAGACTCCAAACAGCCAGACGGAAAAATCCATCGGTGAAACCATTGCGAACCGCCTGGGCAAGGCCCTCAAACCAGAAAAAATTCTCTTTGTCTCCGACCTGCCCAAAACCCGCAACGCCAAGGTGATGCGTCGGGTGATTCGCGCTGCATTTCTGGGGCAAAACCCAGGCGACCTGTCGGCGCTGGAGAACCCCCAGGCAGTCGAGGCCATTCAGAGCTCGTCGGGCTAGCACCGTTCCCTCGAGGCGTCTCCCTGCAAGGCAGCTGGTTAAGCACCGCAGGCCTGCGGGCAAACAAGTCTTTTGTGCAAAGACTGCCACCGTCCGTTGCTCCTGAAGCCCGACGCAGTCCAGTTCCGTTCCCGACTGTGGCGCCAGTATGTCTGGAAACGACAACCCTTAGCTCAGCCGGCGGCCCGCTATGGCCATAGTATCTGCTGGGTGCAGTACCCCTCGACACTCCCTTGCGGGGCCTGCCCGGGAACGACCGGGAGAATGAGGGCGCCTGTAAAGCCCCCTAGCCAGCTTCTACATACGAAGCGATGTACTCCAGTTCCTTCAAGTGGCGCAAGTCGTGTCCGGCCAGCATCTGGACAATAAAGGTGAGGGTCTCGGGGCCGCGTTTGGGGTGATAGGCCACCAGTTGCCACTGCTCGGGATCCAGATTCTCCAGCAACGCGAGGTTCCACACGCGCAGACCCGTGAAAGAATCCAGTGCCAGCCTGGCCGAGTAGCTCTCGTAGTTGCGGTAGCGGATGCCCCAGCGGTCGTGGTCGAAGGCCTGGGCCTTCTCCGCCCCGGCAACAGCCTGCCGCAAGCGGAAGCCGTAGCCGATCTCGATATCGGCCAGATGGCAGTAAATTTCTCCGGCAGTCCAGTGGGTCAGCTCGCAACCCCGGCGCAAATCGAGGCGTGGGAACAGATCGCTGAGGGTTTCGGGTGTCTGCCGCAGCACTTCTAGAGGGTCACGCCCGCCCAGAGCAGCCAGGTTCTTGCTGATATACTCGAGTTTTTCCATAGAACCATGCTAAAACCAGTGCCAAGGTACAGAATTCCCCACCGGCTACCCAAACGATTCCAACCACGAAACAGAACCCGGGTTCGGCAGGCCAGTGGGGTTTGCCGGTGGACGTAATGCACATCTTGTGGCCAGGATGACCCTAAACTAAGAGCTGTGCTCCAACTGCACTTGCTGGGCCAGCCGTATGCCGAACTCGAGGGCAGGCGGTACGAGCTGGCTTCGCAAAAGCCGCAGGGAGCTTCTGCTTAAGCGGTCAGTACACTTTTAACACCAGAACCGAGCGCTTCATTGGCAACGTTGCGGGCTACATCGAGGCCACCGACTCCGACGGGCACTCGGGGGAGCGGAGGCGGATCGCCCACATCATCGGTACGCCGATTCTGTTCCTGTTCTGTTCCTGCAAACCCGCAATGGCCCAAGCTTTGGGTATGTCTTGCGTGTACCTGGACAGGGCAGCGTGGCTCTGGACGATCGGATTTACACCCTCGAGCACTGGATCGGGACTTTGCAAATACCCTATGCAGTCACTTAGTATTGACCCAGTACGAGACATCTATGGCAGATCGGCTTTTCGTGGGTCGGGAAGGGGAGCTCGCACGGCTCGAGTATTTCCTGGAGCAAACCCTGGGAGGGCGCGGCCAGATTGTGTTCGTAGTGGGCGAGGCTGGAAGTGGCAAAACTGCACTGGTACAGGCGTTTGCCGAAAACGCCAGTCGCGAAAGCAATGATCTGGTAGTGGCCCTGGGCCATTGCAGCGCTCATAGCAACATCGCCGATCCCTATCTGCCGTTTCGAGAGATTTTGGGTGTCCTGAGCGGTGTGGAGGAGCAGGCCAGCAGAGGCTTGAGTGCCGGCACCAGCCGCCTGGGAAGCCTGGCCAGCCGCACTGCCCAGGTCTTGGTTGAAGTGGGCCCGGATCTGGTAGGGAGCATTGTTCCAGGCGCGACTTTACTGGCCAAAATTGGCAAAGTGGTGGTGCAGAAAGTAGGCTGGCTGGATAAACTCGAGAGACTCGTACTAAACAAATCACACGCCATACCCCAGGCAGCCATGGAGCAGGGGCGCATTTTTGAACAGTATGCCAACGTGCTCAAGACCCTGGCCAAAGACCAGCCGCTGCTGATCATTCTGGACGATCTCCACTGGGCCGATGAGGCCTCGATTGGCCTTCTATTTCATCTCTCACGCCGAATCGAGCACAACAGCATTTTGCTGATTGGAACCTATCGTTCCCACGAAATAGGGCTCCATAGTGGAGAGCGTCACCCCCTGGAAAGAGTTCTCAACGAAATCAAGCGCCAGGCAGGCAGTGTTTGGATAGATCTCGATCAGACCCAGAAAGCCGAGAAGCGGGCGTTTGTTGACCAGTGGCTGGATAGCGACCCCAATGAGCTAGGGGAGGAGTTTCGCCAGGCCCTCTTCGAGCACACCGAAGGCAATCCACTGTTTACCATCGAACTGCTGCGCACCCTGAAAGAACGTGGTGATCTGGTGCAAAATGCCCAGGGCCGCTGGGTTCAACGGGCTTCACTGATCTGGGACTCACTGCCGGTTCGTATCGAAGGCGTGGTCGAAGAGCGTCTGGGGCGGTTGGATGAAAATCAGCGGGAACTGCTCCGCGCTGCCAGTGTGGAAGGGGAAAGTTTTATTGCCGAGGCGCTGGCACTGGTGCAGCAAGCCCCTTTGCGGCCACTGCTCAGGGAGTTATCGCAAAATCTGGAAAAACACCACCGCCTGGTGCAGGAGCGTGGCGAGTTGAAGGTAGGCCAGAACTTGCTGACCGGGTATAGCTTTGCCCACGCCTTGTTTCAGGACTACCTCTACCGCGAGTTGGGCACCGGCGAGCGACGGTTATTGCACGGAGAATTGGCCCAGGTGCTGGGGCAACTCTATGCCGGATATACCCAGGAAATTGCGGCCCAACTGGCCTGGCACTACGACCAGTCAGGTCAGGCCCAGAAAGCCGCCGAGTACCTGATCATTGCGGCTCAACTCGCCAACCAGCAAGGCGCACCCAGGGAGGCCAGGCGCTTTACAGACCGTGCCCTGGAGCTGACAGGTGAGTCTGAAGAGCTCTACTGGCAGGCGCTGGTCACACGCCATACCGCGTTGTTGCGGCTCGGCGACCGCAAGGCCCTCCAGGACGATAGCGAGGCCCTGGTGGGGCTTTCCCAACGGTTGCACGATCAGCACAAAAGCGCCGAAGCACACTATCGTCAACTGCTCTTTATCAACATTACCGGCCATGGCCCTGCCATTGCCATCGCTGCCGAGCAGGCCATCCAGGCTGCGCGACAAGCCGGAAATTTAGCCCTGGAAGCCAGAGGGCTCCAGTTTAAGATGCTGGCCCAGCATCGGCTGGGTGAAGTCGCGGCGGCTCTGGCTACCGCTGAAGTCGCGCTGGAACGTGCAAAGCAGTCTGGCGACGATACCGTCCTGGCAGGGGTATTGAGTGGAATTGCCATCGTCTACGACGAAGCCAGCGACCCGCAAAAAGCTGTAGATCTAAACACCCAGGCCCTGGCCCTGGCCCGACAAACCGCAGCCCGCGCCCTCGAGGCCCGCATCCTGGTGGTGTTGGGCAATACCTACCGGGGGCTTGGCCTGTACAGCCTGGCCCAGGCCACCCTCGAGCAAGCCCTCGAGGCCAACGCAGCCATTGGCGCCCGCCGGGAGCGGGCCTATGTGCTGGATAACCTGGGTCTGGTGCATATAGCCCAGTTCAACCCAACCTACGCCAAACCCTTGCTTGAAGAAGCGCTGGCTGAAAGTGTGGCCATTGGGGACGAGTATTTGCAGGCCACCTGCTATAGAACCCTGGGCTATATTGCCGAGCAGTCGGGCCACATCCAACTTGCAACCCAGCACTTCGACCAGTCCCGCAACCATTTTGAAGCCTCGAACCTGTTCAGGTTGGCTATGGAACCCATCGCCGGACTGGCCCGCCTTGCGCTGGCACAAGGTGATCTGGAGACCTCTCTAGGCTATGCCGACCAGCTCTGGCAGTACCTGAACCAGCATGGAATGAACAGCCTGGTTCTAGAAGCCCATCTGGCTTGCGCCGACGTATTCGAGGCGGCAGGAAACCTGGAAGATGCCATAAGGGTGATTGACTCGAGCTACCGCGAGTTAATTGACCGAGCCTACAGAATCAGCAACCCCGAGTGGCGTACGGCTTTTCTGGAAAACGTTCCCGAGAACAAGCAGATGCTCCAATACTGGCAGAGAATTCATACCCGTTAGCCCCCTGGCTCTTATCACAAAGGCGGAATTCGACCGGGGATGGTTTTACGCGGTGCGCTTCGGGGGTTTGCGTCGGCGCGGCTCTGGTGACCCCCACGTATGTTCTGATTTCAAGAAAAGCGCCCGCCTCGAGGTTGCCGCAGGTTCGGCCAGACATGGTATAGTAGTGTGGTTTTACAAAAACTTCTTTACGTTGTCCGTAAATGTCCTACAGGAGGAGGTTACAGGCAGTATTCAATTGATAGCGGTTGTGCTTGGCATAGAACAGCTGGGTAACTACGGGAGGTGTAGCGATGGAATTTGAAGATCTCGATCTGGGCCCCGAAGAAGAAGAAAACGAGTCCAACGAGGAAAACTCTGGCGATTCAGATACCAGTATGGGGGGTTTGGGGGGCGGCTCCAATCCCATGGGCGACTAGCGCTCCTGGATTGACAGAAAAAATAACCAGGGTGAGGCGATCTCACCCTGGTTTATGGTTTTACAGCAGGGTTCAAGCACCTGCAAAGGACAGCTCGGCCACCTCGACCATCGGTGAACCAACGATGCCCATCATGGGATGCCACTCGAGCTTGGTGCCCAGTGCGGTGATCCTGGAGAGCAGCTCGAGGAAATTCCCCGCTACGGTAAAGTTTTCCATCGGATAAGCCACCTCACCGCCCTCCACCTTGAGGCCCAGGGCTTGCAGGCTGAACTCACCCGAAATGGGATTGGCCCCCGCGTGCAGACCCATCATGTCGGTGACCACAATTCCATCGTCCTGCTTTACACCCTGGCCTGGCTCCACAAAGAGGTTGGTGGGGGCGACTCCCAGCACTCCTTTGTAGCTGCGCGAAGCATGACCGGTGTTCTCCACCCCCATTTTGCGGGCCGTCTCGGAGTTATGCGCGAAGGTTCGCAGTACGCCATTCTCGATCAGCACCGTGCGCCTGGCGCCAGTACCCTCAGAATCGAAAGGTCGCGAGGCCAGTCCATCCGGCAGGGTGGGATCGTCTATCAGGGTGAAGATTTCGGTGGCGATCTGCTGTCCGATTTTGCCTGAAAGCAGGCTCTTGCCCTCGAGCACATTCTTGGCCGAGAGCATGAACATCCCCATCACGGCCAGTAGCTGCCCAAAGGCTTCAGGCTCGAAATAGGCTTTGTAGCGGCCGGTCTTGAGCGGTCTGGCACCCAGCAGCCGACCGGTCTTGCGAATGAACTCCTGGGAGGTGCGGCCCGGATCGAGGGCGTGAAACTCCCTGGAAATATCAACCTCAAAAGCCTGCTTGAGGCTGCTTCCCTCCCCCATCACGGCGTAGGCCATCAAGGCGCTGTAGCCGTTGCGGTACGCACCCGAGACTCCCTGGGTCGAGCCAAGGGTAGCCTGGGTTTCGTTCTCGGAGTAGCGGGTCATCTGCACCTGCCGCATACGGGGGTCGGCCCGCAGACCCGACTCCACCTCCAGCGCAGCCTGGCGTTTTTGTTCGAGCGGGGCCGAAAGGCCCTCGCCCAGCAGGTCATGGCGGCCCAGCTCGCTCCCCGCCGGCAGGAACCCCCCCGTCTCCGACTGCAAAAGGGCGTTCTCGTGGGCCTCTGCCAGCACCCAGTCGAGGGCCTCGGGGGTGCGCTCCTCGGTATAGGCATAGCCAGTCTTGCCCTCTGCCACCACCCGCACCCCCACCCCGCCCTGGGTGGCCTGGGTTATCTCCTCGAGCCTGCCACCGTGGGCCTGCACGGTCAGTTCGCGGCGGTGGGAGGCCAGCACCTCGGCGTCAATCCCTATCGCTCTGGCTTTTTGCAGCAGATAGTCTCTGGCTTGTTCGAAAGTCATAGGCACCTCTTGTCAAAGGTCGCAGGCAGGTTGAGGGTTCAAAGGCAAGCGTCGAGAATCGGGCAGGTCAAAAGACGGTATAGCCCCTGGCCTATAACCCTCGACCCTTTGCATTCGCCCTTTAGGCCTGTCCTCCCACCACAATCTCCGAAATGAGCAGGTGGGGCTGCCCCACCTCGGTGGGGATACTACCGGAGAGCGAGCCGCACATGCCGGCGCTGGTCTCGAGGTCGTCTGAAACCGCCACAATTTTCAGGATGCTGTCCGGGCCTTTTCCTACCAGCATCGCCCCACGCACCGGCTCCTCGATGCGGCCATTGCGGATGATGTAGCCTTCCTTGACCCCGAAGTTGTACTCGCCCGAGCCAGGCCGCACCTGCCCACCGCCCATGTCAGCGGCATACAGACCATACTCGATACCTTCAAACAGTTTTTCCTTGGGGGTGGCGCCGGGGGCGATGAAGGTGTTGCGCATGCGCGAGGTGGGGGCAAAGGTGTAGTCCTGCCGGCGGCCCGAGCCTGTAGGTCGGTAGCCGGTGAGCATACCGCCCAGCCTGTCCACCATGTAGCTTTGGAGCACGCCGTTCTCGATCAGAACGGTGCGATCGGTAGCCATGCCCTCGTCGTCGAACTCCTGTGAGCCCCAGCCATGGGGGGTGGTGCCATCGTCAATGTAGGTCACGCAGTCGGAGGCCACCTTTTCGCCCAGCTTGTCGGAGAGCACGCTGGTTTTCTTGGCTACCGAGGTGGTCTCCAGGAGGTGCCCCAGCGCCTCGTGAAAGATCACCCCCCCAAAGCCGTTGCCAATCACCACCGGCATGGTTCCGGCAGGGGCAGGTTTGGCCCTCAGGTTGGTGAGGGCCTGGAGGCCGGCCTTACGCCCCACCTCGGCGGGGGGGTGGTGGTCGAAGAGCTCGAGGCCCATCGAAAGGCCCGGCCCCACCACCCCGGTCTGCATACCGCTCTCGTCCTGGGCAATGGCGGTAACGTAGAGGCGGGTGCGCACCCGGCGATCCTCGGCCCACCTTCCCTCGCTGGTAGCGACCAGAACTTCCTGATCCCACTCCAGCAGGTTGGTCTGTACCTGCTTGATCTGCGGCCCTACTTGGGCCCCGGCCTCGGCCTCGCGAATGCGCTCGAGGCGGTAGCGCTTATCCCTATCGGTAAAAGGAATCCTGGGCGCGTGCAGCCCCTGGGCTACGGTTCTGCGAAAATCGAGCCCTCCCCTACCCCTGGCATCTACCTGGCCCGCGCTGCCTTTGAGTTTGACCAGGGTTTCGGTCACCTCAAGCAAGCTCTCGGGGCTCAGGTCGTTGGTGTAGGCGTAGACTACCTCGGTGCCGTAAAACAATCGCAGTCCGGCTCCGTACTCGATGCCACTGGTGGCCTCCTTAACCTCTCCGGACAGCACCCGCAAAGCCCGTCGCCGCCAGCGCTCCACATACAACTCGGCGTAGCTGGCCCCGTCCACACGGGCCTTCTGCAATACCTCTCCTACCAGTGCTTCTGCTAGCACATGACCTCCTTCTTGACCAAATTTAGCCTAGCAGGATTTGGCCCGGCGCACACCATACCTGGGTTTCATTTTTGCGCGAAGGGGTTCTGGGCTGCCTTGCTGGCCTCGAGTCTGCATGAAGCGCACCGGGTGGAACGCTCATGCCCTGCTCCTGGTCGGGCTTAGACTGGAACTGTTTTGAGGAAGGTCTTAGCTCCTGTTTGGTTGCTCCTCGCTCTGCTGGGCGGCGGGGCCTGGGGCCAGAGCCTGCCACCGGTACGCATCGGTGACCAGCCGGGATTTACCCGCGTGGTGCTGGACTTGCCCAAAGAGGCCACCTATACCATCGAGCCGCTGGGGGCCGCACTTCGGGTGACCCTACCGAACCAGACGGTCCCGCCCGGCATCCATTTTGTGACCCTGCCGGAACTAACCGGCTACGTAATGGAGCAGTTTGAAGATCGCGCGGTGTTGATCTTGCTCACCCCTCAGGGCGTGACGGCCCGCTCGGGCTTCAAAACCATGATCCTGGCGGCTCTGGAAGGGGATGGGCAGCGCCTGGTGATTGACCTCTCGGGGGCCTTTGTGGATACCAGCCCGCTACCAGGCGCCTCTGGCTTTCGCTTTGTCAAAGCCAATGGACGGCGCTTTTCGGTGGTGGTAGATGCCGGGCACGGCGGCTCCGATCCGGGCGCGGTGGGGCCGGTGGTAGAAAAAGCCGTGAACCTCGAGGTAGCCCTGCGGGTACGCCGTCTGCTGCAAGATGCCGGGGTGGAGGTCACCATGACCCGCGAAGGTGATACCGCTTTCTCACTGGACAAGCGCACCGACCTGACCCAGCGCATAGCAGTGGCCGAGGGCAAAAACCTTTTTGTTTCCATTCACGCCAACGCCATGGTGCCTGCCCATGCCGATGGCTGGTGCGGGCTAGAGGTCTACTACTTCGGCCCCCGCAATATCCGCCCCTTCTTCCCACCCCCAGCGCCCCTGGAACCTACCCCACAACTTGCCCTAACCCCAAGCCCCCTGGACGCCCTCTCGACCACGACCCAGACCGGTGGCCTCCCGACCCTACCGGGCTACCCGGCCCTACCGGGCTACCCGGCCCTGACGGGCTACCCGGCCCTACCGGGCAACGAACCGGATGTCCTGCCCAGCTCAGAAGATCGCAAGGCCCTCCCCCCGCAGAACCTTCCCACCCCTACCCCGCAAATGAACTTGTTGCGCCGCATGGAACTTTCACGCACCCTGGCCACACGGGTAGTCTCATACATGTTGGGAGCCACCGCCGCCCTCAACCGAGGCGTGCGTGTTTCTGATTTCTTCGTCCTACGCTACACCACGGTTCCGGCCATCCTGGTCGAGATGGGCTACCTGAGCCACCCCGTAGAGGGCCTCAACCTGCGCAATGCACACTATTTAGACCGCATCAGTTACGGCATTGCCAGAGGGGTGCTGGAATACCTGGAAAACGACGATCCGCTCGAGTGACCAGCCTTGCATTAGAAGCGTTTAATCTACGTCTAAGAGACCGACTACCGCATCCCTATACCGTTAGCACCATGAACCTGCTGGCAATGCTAATCTCGAATCTTCGTGGAAGTGTGCTGGCTCCACACCCGATCTTGCCTCGAGACCCGCAAACCCTGTCCAGAGGGGTTCTTCCAGTGCCAACGGCCTGGAATCAGGAGTCATCTGCCAGCCCAACTCGGCTCGTTGCCCTGGAGGGCTGCGTGGTGGGACTGGAGTCCTATGCGGGCAAACTTCGGGCAGTCTGGCTCGAGCACCACATCATCTGCATTGATAAGGCTTCTCAAGGGGTGTCCAGTCTGCGTTTCAACCGTCCGGTACAGCTCATGGTTTTGAAGCAGGGGTCAGGCTGGGTTCTGCGGCAGGCAATTGCGTTGCCGCTTCAACCCACCCTGGTGGAACTCGAGCCCCTCGAAACACCCCCTCTAGTCGGATTTGTCCCCGAGACAATTACAGAACAGACCCACTTTTCCCATGCTTGATTGAGGTACATCTGGACTATGCGTATACTGGTTGTAGAAGATAATGAGCAACTTTCGGCCGTGCTGGTGCGCGGGCTCTCCGAGGAAGGATACACGGTAGATACCAGCGCAGATGGTGAAGAGGCGGTGTACCGGGCTGCCACCACCGAATACGACCTGATCGTGCTGGACTATATGTTGCCCCGGCGCGATGGGGCTTCGGCGGCCCGCGAGATGCGGCGGCTGGCAGTTAAGGCAGGCATCCTGATGCTTACGGCCCGCGATAGCCTCAAGGACAAGGTGAGTGGCCTGGATGCAGGGGCCGACGATTATCTGACCAAACCTTTCGAGTTCGAGGAGCTACTGGCGCGCTTGCGGGCTTTGGCCCGGCGTGGGGGCAGCGAGTCCATCTTGCAGTACGCCGACCTTAGCCTCGACCCAGCCAAGCACCGGGCCGAGCGGGCTGGAAAGATACTCGAGCTTTCTGCACGCGAGTATGCCTTGCTGGGATATCTGCTGCGCCACCCCGAAGAGATTCTCTCTCGCACCCGTATTGCCGAGGCAGTCTGGGAGGGCGAGAGTGGGCTGGATTCTAATGTGGTGGACGTGTACATCTCCTACTTGCGCAGCAAGGTAGACAAACCCTTCAAGCAGCCCCTGATTCACACGGTACGCGGAATGGGCTATGTGTTGCGGCTGTCGGAGACTTGATGTCACTACAGGTTCGGCTTACCCTGGTCTACTCGCTGGCGCTGGCAACAGTGTTGTTGGGAATTGGGATTACGTTGTATTTGTATCTGGCCCACGACTTGCAGGCCGATTTCGAGGAAGACCTGTCGCGCCTGGCCGGAGCCTACGCACAGCTTGCCATTGGCCCAGAGGGTGTTACGCTGCGAGCCCTACCTCCCGCACCCATCCGCGAGGAGATCGAAGACCCTGAAGTGTTCCTGCTCGATACCCAGGGGCAGGTCTTGCAAGCCATTTCAGCCAGTGGAGAACTGCCCCAGATTCCATCAGCCCAACTCGAGCAGGCCCGTTTTGGTGGAATTGCTTCCTTTGCCGTTGATAGCCCAGCCTCCCACACTTTGTGGCAGGTAGCTCTCTCTCCTTTCCCGGTCGCACACGAGAAGCGGGCTGTCTTGTTTCCCATCGTTACTGTCGAGACCGCTTTTCGCACCGCCTATATCGTAATGCTCCAGGCCACCGATCTGGGAGCCGTGCGAATACTCAACCGCATCCGCGATAGCCTGCTGCTCTGGCTGGTGTTGGGCAGTGGTCTGGCTTTAGGGGTGGGCTATGGACTGGCCCGCTACGTCACCCAGCCCCTGCACGATATTGCCCTCACGGCCCGCAGGGTTGAGGCTGGCCAACTCGGAAGCCGTATCCCCCGCGACAAAGGCCGCGACGAGATCAGTCTGCTAAAACAGCGTCTCAATACCATGCTCGAGCGCCTGGAAAACCTGGTGGACGCCCAGCGCCGCTTCACTGCCGATGCGGCCCATGACCTGCGCACCCCCCTTACCGTACTCAAGGGCGATCTTGAGGTAACCCTGCGTCGCCCCCGCAGTATCAACGAGTACAGGGAGACCCTCGAACGCATGCGTACCGAGGTCAATCGCCTAACCCGACTGGCCGAAGACCTGCTCACCCTCTCACGCCTGGAAGCCGGGTTGTCCAATCCCTTCAGCAGCTTTGCGCTGACCGAGGCCCTGGAGACCATACTTCCGCCCCACGCCAAAGCTGCGGCCCAGAAGGGGCTCGAGTGGTTCAGCAAAATTCCCCCGAACCTGCAACTTTACGGCGATGCCGGCATGATCGCCAGGGCCGTCGGCAACCTTCTTTCCAACGCCATTGCTCATACCGAACAAGGGCAGGTGGGCTTCGGGGCCCAACGCAATGAGGATCGGGTCTGGCTTCAAGTATGGGACTCCGGCCCAGGAATTCCACCCGACCAGCGCGAACTCATCTTCGAGCGTTTTCACAAGGGAGAACGCTCCAAGGGTGCTGGTCTGGGTCTTTCCATCGTGGCCCAGGTAGCCCGGCTCCATCAAGGCAAAATACATATACAAGATCGTCCAGGGGGTGGAACCCTCTTCATTCTGGATCTGCCCGGAGAAGCCTATGGCTAAACTTGCCCAGCCCATATCCTGGCACAGCGGTGGGGCCGCTCCTATGAGGAGGGCGGTCTTTGCAATACTGGCTCGAGTTTTTCTGGGGCTGTTGCTGGCAGGGGCCTGGGGGCCAAAACTTTCCGGCATCGTCTTGACCAGCCTGCTGGTACCCAGCATTGCCCTGGCCGGAGACGAAGATGACGACCGCGATGACCGTCCTAGACCCCGTGAACGTGAAACTCGAGAACCCGAGCGACAGCCTCCGGGCATACTGCAGAATCTCCAGCGCGACTGGAAGGCGGGCGCTATCTGGGTGGTACAGCGCAGCAATCGGCAACAAACCCTGCGGATCGGCCTGGAGTACCAGGGGCGCACAATTGCTGCCATTACGCTCGACCCCAACACCGGAGAACCGATTCCGTACGAGTCACGCAACTCCACTATTTCCAATCGGCCCCTCACCCAGGCCCAGCTCAGCCTGTATCTAAACCAATTCCGCAGTCAGCTTTCGCGCCTTACCATCGGTCAGTTTGGCCTGCCGAGCTCGAGTGGTGTGCAGTTTCCGATCTACTGGAATAACCGGCTGGTCGGCTATGTGCGCTTCGATTCCACCAGAGGCCAGGTTCTACCCGATACTCCTTCGGCCAACGAAATCCAGACCAGCCCCCTCAAACTGCGTTAGAAACTTCTAACCCCGGCTTAAAATCCATCCAAAGGCTCCCAGGCATACTGCAACTGCCTGCAAGGAGGTGTGCATGTATACTCGACTTTCACCGCCCCCCCGTAACCCAACCGTGGCAGGGGGCCGACCATACCCGTACGACCTCGAGCTGGCTCGCCTGGAGGACGAATCGCCCCTGCTCGCTCGCCTGAACCCCCATCCCGTACTAATGCCACAACCCCGCGACCTGGAGGCCTGGGAGAACGACGGCGGAACAGTCCTGAACCAGGCCTTAGCAGGCTCGCCCCTCACGGGTAGTTTTTTTTATCTCGATTCGGCGGTCGCTGCACGGCGCCGAAGGTGCTGAAACAGGCCAGAGTGCAAGGAGAGAGATGCCGTCTGGTTTCCCTCGCCTCCCGAGGAGGCTCGCATAGACGGCGTGGGGGATACAACCCGACCCGGCTTTATGGCCACCGCTTTTTGCATTTGGCATGACACCCGGCTAACTTGGGCCTAAGGTTGGTCTAACCCGCCGGGTACATCCTTGCGCCAGGTAGCAGCAGCTACCGAAAGGAGAGGCAGATGAAAGGGATCAAGGGCATAGCAATGGTTGGGATGTTGAGTCTGGGCCTGGTAGCGTGTGGTGATGCCTCACGCCAGGATTTGCAGAGTGGCCTGGCCCCCGGAGATGCGCTCGCCAACCAGGGTTGCACCATAGGGGCTCGAACCGTGGAAAACTTCGAGGTCAAAGAAGGACAGACCTGCACCCTTAACGGAACCCGTGTACAGGGCAACCTTTTCGTTCGCAAGAACGCAACCTTGCTCGCAAGCAGTATTCAGGTGCAGGGCAACATCCAGGCCGAAAACTCCCGTGACGTACAGGTTAGTGGCTCTACCGTGGGCGGTAGCATCCAGATCAAGCAAGGTGGCAACGCCTCGGTCAGCAACGCCCGTATCACCGGCGACATCCAGTACGATGAGATGCGCGGCCCGTTATCGGCCCTGGACAATACCGTGAACGGTAGCATTCAGATTGTGAAGAACTTGGGGGGGGTACAGGTCTCGAACAACCGCATAAACGGTAACCTGCAGTGCAAGGAAAACAACCCCGCCCCCACCGGCGGCGGCAACATCGTGCAAGGCAGCAAAGAAGACCAGTGCGCTCATCTATAGAATTTTGATGGTCGAAAGCCTCGAGCTCGCTCGAGGCTTTTTGCTTTGAGTGCTGAAGATGTGGTGTCGTAAACAGATCGGAAGAGCG
>NZ_CALMCQ010000102.1 GCF_937863175.1 uncultured Meiothermus sp.
CCAATTTCTGGGCAGCGGACTCTGATTTAGAGGGTGAAGAGCCCAGAACCCCCTTGACCTCTACGCCCAGCCGCCGCAAGGCCTCCACATGCACTGGGCCAATAAAACCAGTCCCCACAACCCCCACTTTTTGCCCCATGCGTTCCTCCTGTCGCGGTGTTTGCTATTTTCGCCGCTGCCCCCGCGGCATAAAATATGCCCTGTACTGCATTTTGGTCTCGGCAGACCGTGGTTTTCATTCTGAAAACCGCTCCAGGTACATCGTAAATGAAAACCCGATGTTCTCAGGTATGCAAAAGTTGCGTTGGCTCACCATGGTTGAACTCGAGTCCTCTGCTCTAGCCCGGCAGTGTCTCAACCGCTGGATCACTGCTGAGCCCTTACTGCGCTCGGAAGTGCTGGCCAGAGCTAAGAAACAAAACCAGGCTACCATTACCGTCAAGGGGCCGTTTTGCATTGAGGCTGCCAGGCACAACCATAAACGGCATTGCGAAAGCTTCAAAGCATTACGGTCTAATCCGTTCATGGTACGCGAACCTTTGAATACGCTACCCACCAAACCTGCTCAAGGGATGAACCCGGCGTAACAGGCGCAACTGTTTATGCGGCAGAGCAGCACCTGCAAGCCAATCGGCCCATCCAACCCGGGCTAAAACACGGTATAAATGAATCCTTATGGTAAACGTCACCATCTGGAACGAACATCTGCACGAGCGGAGAAACGAAGTCGTGCGCAAGATCTACCCCGAGGGCATCCATGGCGCCATTGCCAAAGGGTTGCAGGGTCTAGGCAATTTCAAGATTCAAACCGCCACCCTGGGCGACCTCGAGCACGGGCTGAGTCAAGCAGTGCTGGATTCCACCGAGGTGCTGCTGTGGTGGGGGCATCTGGCCCACGATCAGGTAAGCGATGCAGTGGTGGAGCGGGTGCAGTTGCGGGTGCTATCAGGCATGGGCCTGATCGTGCTCCACTCAGGCCACTATGCCAGGGTATTCAAGCGCCTGATGGGCACTTTTTGCAGCCTCAAGTGGCGCGAGGCCGGTGAACGAGAGCGACTATGGAACCTGCGCCCCGATCACCCCATCCTGCAGGGCATCCCGGAGTACATCGAGCTGCCCCAGGAGGAGATGTATGGCGAACGTTTTGACATCCCCGAGCCCGACGAACTCTTGATGATCTCCTGGTTCCAGGGAGGGGAGGTATTTCGAAGCGCCTGCACCTGGACAAGGGGTCATGGTCGTATTTTTTACTTCCGCCCCGGCCACGAGACCTTCCCCACCTACCACGACCCCCAGATCCTGCGCATCCTGGCCAATGCCTGCGTCTGGGCCAGGCAGCGGGTCAACCTGAACGTGACCCAGGCCCCCAACCGCGCCCCTCTGGAGCAGCTATGAAAGTCGGCCTTATCGGTGCGGGCGGAATTGCCGGGACTCACCACAAGGGCTATCTGGCCAATGGAGCCAGGGTGGTAGCAATTGCCGACATCAACCCCGCGGCCCTGGAAGCCCGCCAGCTCGAGTGGAATATTCCCCATGCCTTCACGGATTATCGCGACCTTTTGAAGCTACCAGAGATTGAAGCGGTCTCGGTCTGCACCCCCAACGCCCTGCATTATTCCGCTACGATTGCAGCAGCCAGGGCGGGCAAGCACATCCTCTGCGAAAAGCCCCTCTCACTCTCTCTTGGGGAAGCTACCGCCATGGTCAAGGCTGCGGCCAAGGCCAGCGTAACGCTTCAGGTCAACCACCATCTGCGCTCCAATGGAGCTGCTTTCAAGGCCAGGCAGATTCTGGACAGCGGTGCGCTGGGTCGGGTGACTTTTATCCGGCTGCGTCAGGCCCACGACTGGGGAGGCAGCCCCCAGGTGCGAGATTCCTTTGGCAAAAAAAACCTGGCCGGTGGGGGTACCTTGCTGGACAATGGCTGCCACATGCTCGACCTGGCCCGCTACTTTGGCGGCCCGGTACAAGAAGTCTATGCCCGCATGGGCGCTTTGAAATTTGGCATCGAGGTAGAGGACACCGCCCATGCCTCGCTGCGATTTACCAGTGGAGCCATCGGTGAGGTGGAGGCTTCCTGGTCGGCTACCGGCTGGGAGGAGGGTTTCTGGATCTACGGCACCCAGGGGGCGCTCGAGTACACCAACCGCTACGGCAAGCCGGTGCTGCGCCATAGTTTCCGGGTCTCTCCCGGCACCACCTGGGCCGAACCCGACGTGGCCCTCTACGACTTTGCCGGAGAACCCAGCCACACCCGGCATGTGGGTAACTTCCTGGCGGCCATTCGCGGCGAACGCCCGGTGATTTGCAGCGGCGAGGACGGCCTGGAAGCCGTGCGCCTGGTGCTAGCCTCCTACCAAAGTGCAAGGCTTAACCAGCCCATTCAACTGAAAGGATTCAAAGGAGCGCTGTGAAGTCCTGGCGGATTGCAGGCACCCCCTTCGACCCCATGCCAAGGGGCGCTGGGTCTGCTCGAGTTTTGGGCGGCAAATCGTGCAGGGGCCCAACCTGCTGGTTCTGCTTCTGGTATTTAGGCGAGGACGGCGCCCGGGAAGTTTTGTTGCGCATGACTAGTCTACAAACTAGCTGCAATCGCACATGGATGACATGGCCGAATCCCAAGCACAATCCATCCGGTATCTGGAAGGTAGGCTCCGATGAAAGAAATCGGTATTGAAACCCTCAGCTATACCCAGGTAGCAAAGATGATTGATCACTCGTTGCTGCGCCTCGAGCTTACCGTAGATGAAGTGATAGCTGGCTGTGAGCTTGCGCGCCGTTACGAGGTGGCCTCGGTATGTGTAAAGCCATGTGATGTGGAAATAGCTGCACAGGCCCTCGAGGGTAGCGGCGTGCGGGTCGGAACTGTGGTAGGTTTTCCCCATGGAAGCTCTGCCACCGCAACCAAAGTATTCGAGGCCCGGCTGGCTATGGAGCAGGGTGCGGTGGAATTAGACATGGTGGTTAATATTGGGCGCTTGCGCTCGAGCCGATCCGAATACGTACTCGATGACATTCGAGCGGTGGTGGAAGCAGCACATGCAGGCGGCTCCATCGTGAAGGTGATTCTGGAAAATGCCTACCTCAACCACACCCAAAAAGTGCTGGGCTATCAACTCACCGAGCAGGCGGGGGCCGAGTTCGTTAAGACCTCTACCGGCTTCGCCCCTAGCGGTGCTACGCTAGAAGATCTCCAGCTGATGCGCGAAACCGTCTCGCCCCGTGTACAGATCAAAGCCGCAGGTGGGGTTCGCACCCTGGATGCTCTATTGGAGGTCATGCGGATCGGGACAACCCGTGTGGGTGCAACAGCAACACAAGCCATCCTCGAGGACTTTAAAACCCGCAAAGCCGGCCAGGCCAGCGAGGCCCAGGCTGAGCTGAGCAGCGGCTACTGAAAGAATGCGTCCTGGTGCTTCCAGGGTATGTCCCTGCATCCAGCTCGGCACACACCTGGGTACTGCGCCCGTGACGAACATTCTGGCAGATGGGCTCTACAGGTATGACCAACTCAACTTTGGCACAGCTCAGATGCAGTCGCCAGATTCTACGTATGCGTCAATTCAACGTCCGATTTCCACCTATCATATTTCGGGCGCGTTCGGCGTAGTTGTTAAGGGTTTGATGCCATTCATCGGCGGGGTGCAGGTAGGGCAACACAGCCTCACTGCGTGAGATAATTTCATCGGGGCGGCGAAAGCCCAACTGGGCCAGGGTATCCACCGCCATTTGCTGGGCCGTAACCCAGTCGCGGCTACCTTCGGGGGCCTCTTCACTGGCCAGGGCGTAGTGCTCGAGCGCTTCTTCTAAATGCAGTAAATCGCAGGCCAGATTACCCAGAATCAGATGTCCAGCGCTCAGGCTGCCCAGCCGAATGGCCTCGTGGGCAGCCTGCGAGGCTTCTTCGTAGCGGCCCAGACGATAGAGAATTTCGGCCAGATCACCATAGGCTTCACCCTGGTAGCCATACTCGGGGTCGCGCATAACCTCGCGCAGGGTAGACTCGGCCTCAGCCAGCTCACCGGACTCGAGATAGGCTACCGCCAGCTCATGCAGGGCATAGCTTTTGTCGGAGTCTTCGGCCCGCCCCACCGCCTCTCGGAAAGCCTCGATAGCCTCGCGGGGATGGCCCAATTGCATCAGGGCCTGCCCGTGCACCAGGGGGGTTCCGTGGGCAGGTTCGGCTCCCTCGCGTTCTTTTTCCAAAGCCCGCTGGATGGCATCCAGGGCCAGGCCGGGGTTGCCCAGCAAAAGCTGGCTGCGGGCCTCGAGGTAGTACCGGGTAGCCGCATCTTCGGGGTCTTCGAGTTCGGGAATGTCTGGCTGTGCTTCCCGCAGGGCTTGCAGGGCCTCGTGGCCCAGTCCAGCCTCCACAAACATCGCCGAGGCATCTATCAGGTTCCAGTAGTGTTCCAGACCCACGGCCAGCCGCGAAGCCTCTTTGTAGGCTGCCGCAGCCTCGGCAGCCTGCCCCATCCGCTCGTAGGCCTTGCCCTGCAAAGTATGCGCTCGCCAGGCCAGGAAAGCGGGCAGCTCGAGGGGTTGATTCAAAACCTCCAGCGCTTCCTCCGGCAACCCCAGGTACATCAGCGCCTGAGCCTGGTGGTAAAGCGCATGGGGGTCGCTGGTCTTGGTCAGGATTTGCCGCACATCCTCTTCCGGGGCCCCCTCCAGCGCCCGCATCTCGCCCAGAATCGAGCGGTAACGCGGGTGGGACTCGAGGGTGGGCACGCTCACCAGTCCTTCCTCCAGCGCCCGGTTGGCCCCTTCGATGCCCCCTTCCCCATACAGCGAATAAGCCTCGGCCAGTAACAAGGCCGCCTCCGCTGCATCCTGCCCCTGAGCCAGCGCCAAAGTGCGTACCAGCGTTTCAAACGCCGTGTCGTAGTCGCCTTGATGGAGGGCCTCGAGAACCACTTGCATTGCCCCCATCATAAAGCTGAAAGCGATGAGCGGTGAGGGATAAACGATAGGCGGTATGCTACTTGTCAACTGCCAGCAGAGAACCGTGCTAAACCCCCAGGCCCTCTTCTCATTCGCTTCCCAGCCCCCATCTCCACCCGGCAAACCCTCTCCCCTACCCGCTTTACGCCCTGGGACTCATTCCTCATCCTGGGATTGAGTACCATATACTCAGTTAAGGTGCGTCCTCTCGCCGTTATATAATCGGTGGATTATGCATCACCCGCCTGGCGGGTACTTAATGGAGGTCATGGTTTGCCTACGCGCATCAATCCCTGGAGCTTGGTCATTATCGTCATCCTGGCCTACTGGCTCTTTACCATATTTGGTGGTGGCAATGCCGCCCGAACCACAGTTTCCTACAGTGATTTCATTGCCCATGTCGAGCAAGGAAAGGTCGCACGGGTGGTACTGCAGGAAGGTCGCATTAACGGCTATTTCAAAGCCCCCGAGCGGATTCAGGTCGGTGATGCCACCGAGACCGTAGACCGCTTTACGGTGGTTGCACTCCCCCCGGGTTTCGCCGACCCACAGTTCACCAATCTGCTACGCCAGCACCAGGTCGAAATCACCAACCGTCCTCCCAGCATCTGGGGGCAGGTTCTCTTTGCATTGTTGCCGATTCTGCTCCTGATTGGCTTCTGGTGGTTCTTCTTCATGCGTTCACAAGGGGGCGCAGGGCAGGTCATGCAGTTTGGGCAGAGCCGCGCCCGTCAGTATGGCAAGGAAAAACGGGTCAACACCACCTTCAAAGATGTAGCCGGGCACTCCGAGGCCAAGCGCGAACTGATGGAAGTGGTGGATTTTCTCAAGCATCCGCAAAAATATATCGCCATTGGGGCTGAGATTCCCAAAGGGGTGCTGCTGGTGGGGCCACCCGGCACTGGTAAAACCTTGCTGACCCGCGCGGTGGCCGGTGAGGCTGAAGTACCTTTTTTCTCGGTTTCGGCCTCGGAGTTTATGGAGATGTTTGTGGGTGTGGGTGCCAGCCGGGTGCGCACCCTGTTTGAGGAAGCCCGCCGCAACGCCCCGGCCATCATCTTCATTGACGAGCCCGACTCTATCGGGCGCAAGCGCGGTGCTGGCATTGGGGGAGGCCACGACGAGCGGGAGCAAACCCTCAACCAGATCCTCTCGGAGATGGATGGCTTCGAGAAGGATACCAGCGTGATCGTGCTGGCCGCAACCAACCGACCCGATATTCTGGATGCGGCCCTGTTGCGCCCTGGACGCTTTGACCGCCAGGTTGTGATCGGACTGCCCACGCTGGAAGAGCGCAAGGAAATCCTGGCCGTGCACATGCGGAACAAGAAATTCGCCCCGGATGTGGAAGTAAGCAACCTGGCCCGCCTCACACCGCAGTTTAGCGGGGCCGACCTGAAAAACCTGGTGAACGAGGCTGCCCTGCAAGCGGCCCGCGAAAACGCCACCGAGATTGCTAATGTACACTTCCAAACCGCTCTGGACAAAATCATGCTGGGTTTGGAGCGGGGAACCCTCAAGCTCAATGAGCAGGAAAAACGGGCCGTGGCCTTCCACGAAGCGGGTCACGCCATTGCGGGCGAGGTGTTGCCCTATGCGGACAAGACTGAGAAAGTCTCGATTGTGCCACGCGGCATGGCCCTGGGCGTGCGGTGGAGCAAGCCCGAGGAACGCATCCTGATGAGCAAGGAACACCTCGAGGACACCCTGGCCATGACCCTGGCAGGGCGGGCCGCCGAGGAGTTATTTGTCGGCACTATCACCACTGGCGCCTCCAACGATTTCAAACAAGCCACCGGCCTGGCCAAGCAGATGGTATTGGACTGGGGCATGGGCGAACACTTCAAGAACGTGGCCTGGGGTTCCAACCAGGGGCCGATTTTCCTGGGAGAAGAAATCGCCAAGAAGCAAGACCACTCCGAAGAAACCAGCCGCCTGATTGATTCTGATATCCAGGCCATTCTGGATCGGGCTTACGAAAAAGCAAAACAAGTCTTGTCCAGCAATGCCGAGGCCCTGCACCGTCTGGCCGAGGAACTCTTAGAGTCGGAAATCGTACAGGGTGAGCGTGTCCGCGAAATTATCGCCAAGACCAAACATCCCGAAGCCGTAGCTCCAGCAGCCTTTAATCCGGAAATCTAGGGGCGGTTGCCGTCCAGGGTGCATCCTTTCACGGAACCCAGAGGCGGCAAAGGGGTGGTTTTCGAAGCCCGCAGGGATGCAATCAACACTGAAAACCACCCTGATACCGAACCTGGCAGGTGAGCCTGCACCTCCCCTCCTGCAGAGGGGAGTTTTCTTCTGCAGATCGCACCTCGCCACCAAAGGAGGACTCCCCGGCCTGGTAACCGGGGAGTGGCTCATGAAGCGTCTGGCACAAAAATGGTAACATAGAGTAAACTATTTGTCAACGTTTTACAGAAATAGCCAGTATCCTTGTAGATTGTACTTGTAAGAATGGTTACTTATTGCCTTTTTGCTTGACGTTTTGCAAATCTTGCGTGGCCTTTGACCAGCCTGCAAAAGCCTCGGTAATGCGAGCCTCGAGCTCACCCTCCAGGCCCTGCAAAAAGAAGCGATAGCGCTCGACCAGCCCCAGCGCCTCTGCCGTGAGGGTGCTGCCTCCGCCTCCTTCGCCTCCAGAGTGGCGCTCCAACAAAGCAAAACCCAGCCCCTCTTCTGCTTTTTTGAGCCTATCCCAGGCCGCCCGGTAGCTCAGTCCGATGGCACAAGCCCCCGCTTTGAGGCTGCCTTTTTCGGCTACCGCCAACAGCAGGCGCAACGTGCCCGGCCCCAGCAGGAAGTCGCCGGAATCGGACTCCAGCCAGAGCTTGGCCTTGAGCCGCATACCTTTAGAGTACCGAGGATGGAGCCTGGGGTCTAGCGATGGGTCAACAGTTTTCTACCCGAAAACCTGGTTTTGATCCCTGCCACTGCTCCGGGTTAGCGCAGTCGGCGGCTTTCCCAGTCGGCGTGAAGGTAGAGGTAGTACAACCAGCCCCGGAGCGAGAGCGGCCCCATGGTGTTATGGAGGATATACTGCGGATCAATGGCGCCTTTGAGTTTATCGGTTAGCTCGAGGGTTTGCA
>NZ_CALMCQ010000103.1 GCF_937863175.1 uncultured Meiothermus sp.
GTTTTTTCACCAAAACGACGTTCATTACCTGCTCGCAACCGTTTGATGTTTTCGCGATGGGTCCAGAAGATAAGACCTGCCAAAACCAGCATGGTCAGGGTTTCCCAGAAAGGCCGTCCCAGCGCAATGGTAATAACCACCGCCGTCAGACCACCAATCATACTTCCGGCAGATACAAACCGCGTGAGCCACATGGTCAGGATGCCCACTGGAAAGGTAAGCAATGCCACCAGCGGGTTGAGAAACAGCAGCGTACCAAAACTGGTCGCCACCCCCTTCCCGCCTGTAAAGCGCAGGAAAACCGAGTAGTTATGGCCCAACACAGCGGCCAGTGCAACACCCCCCAGCAAGGGCCCTTCGATGTTAAACAAACGGGCCAGCAAGACAGCAATGCCCCCCTTGAACACGTCAAACCCAGCCACTAATACTGCCGGGCCTGTGCCCAGGGTACGCAGGATGTTGGTAGCTCCAGTATTCCCCGAACCCACTTTCTGGATATCCACACCATAGTAGTGGGCAACCCAGGCCCCGGCAGGAATCGCACCAAACAAGTAGGCCAGCAACAAGATGAGCCAGGCTGTCCACTCCACACTCGCATTTTATATTGACCTGCCAGGTCTCGAGTCGAAAGACCAGCGGTATCAGTCGCTAAAACGTTCCTCTTTCCAGGGATCGCCACGGCGATGGTAGCCATTGACCTCCCAGAAACCCAGTTCTTCTCTATCTAAAAACTCGAGCCCACGAATCCATTTGGCGCTTTTCCAGGCATACAGATGCGGCACGATCAGGCGCAGGGGGCCACCGTGGTCACGCGGGACAGGCTCACCAAATAGCCTGTGGGCGAGGATATTCTGCTCGAGCAACAGATCGCCCAGCGCAAGATTGGTGGTATAGCCACCGTAACAGTGAATCAGCACCGCCCTGGCCTGAGGTTTGAGCTGGATCAGTCGCATCAGATCGAGCACCTTGATGCCACTCCACTTCA
This sequence comes from uncultured Meiothermus sp., assembly GCF_937863175.1. GTDB lineage: Bacteria > Deinococcota > Deinococci > Deinococcales > Thermaceae > Meiothermus. The sequence goes on from NZ_CALMCQ010000103.1 coordinate 986, forward strand.
CCTCCAGCTTGCTCCACCGGGTCACACAGTGGAAATCGGCGGTGAGATCGGACTGTGGCAGGGCCATCAGAGCTTCCCAGCTAAAGGCTTTGGCCTCTTCAACCTGGCCACTGATTTCAAACGTCACGTCCTCGGGGTGCACCCTGGGGGTGGGGCCGTAGGTCAGGACAGGGAATTTTTCCGTGAGGATCTGCCCTGGAGGAACCCGGTCACGGTCCTGGGTTTTGGGCCTGAAAAAGTTGGCTGGCATGCTCCAGAGTGTAGTTCTATCCCGTGCGTCTACTGGTAATCGTCGGTACATTTAAGCGACTCCACTGGATATTTGTCCCCGTTTCCAGGTGCTAAACGACCCAACCCACCAGCGGTGGAAAGTCTTCTGGGACACCC
>NZ_CALMCQ010000104.1 GCF_937863175.1 uncultured Meiothermus sp.
TTGCTTTCGTGGTTTTATTGGGGATCTCGGTGGCCCTGGCCGGGCCGGATGGTATTTACTATGCCCAGGAGAACCGCATCGAAAAAGGCGAGATCGTTACGGTTGGTGTGCTGCAACGCATCAAAATTGGCGGCGTGGGTCAGATCGAGGGTTTGCTGACCAAGGCCACCCGCCCACCCCGCGCAGCCCAGTGGGTCTTCGATCAGGCCCTGAAGGACTGGGTGCTGGTAGACCAGATGGGCCACAGCTTTGCGGTCAGGCGGGCCAGACAGCTCTACCTCGAGGCCCTCAAGGCCGGGCAGACCGAGTTCATGCTCCCGGTAGCCCACACCCTCTCGAGCCGGGGAGCACAATACTACTACCAGCAAGGTATCCGCCAACTGTTGGCGGAAGCTACCACCTACTTTGGGGGGTCGTCCTACGAACGCCGCTTCAACATTGCACTGGGGGCCAGCCGCCTGCATGGGGTGGTGATGGTTCCAGGCGAGACCTTCTCCTTTGCCCGGGCGATGGGGGAGGTCTCGGAGCGAACTGGCTTCAAAAAAGCCTTTGTGATCTCCGGGGAACAAACGGTCGAAGGCGTGGGGGGAGGCATGTGTCAGGTTTCCACCACCCTCTTTCGCTCGGCCTACTTCTCCGGCCTGCCCATCGTGCAGCGCCGCCCGCACAGCTACCAGGTGCGCTACTACCTGCCCACCGGCCTCGATGCAGCGGTTTTTCTACCCCAACTCGACCTCAAATTCAAAAACGACACCCCCGGCAACATCCTGATCCAGAGCAGTGTGGGCCGCAACAGTGTCACTTTTCGTATGTTCGGCACCAAAAACCGCAGTGTGAGCTGGAGCAGTCCGGTTACGCTAAACCGTATCCCGGCTCCTCCCACCCGCTATATCGTCAGCCCGCAACTCCCCCAGCAAAGTTTCCAACAGGTGGACTGGGCCGCGGAAGGGGCTACCGTGAACGTCTATCGCACCATTCGATTCACAGACGGGCGGATTAGCAAAGACACCCTGACCAGCACCTACCGCCCCTGGGGCGCGGTCTGGCTGGTAGGCGAGGGTACCCGCCTTCCCTCGGGCCAGATCGTTACCGCTGCAACCGACGACGCAGAGGGCGACCACGGCTATCAGTTGCCCACCCAAACCGCCCTGCGTCCGGCCCGCAATCGCTAGGTCATGCCCCGTACTTTTGCAGCTTGCCCGCATGGGCCAGCAGCAGCGGCATTAGCTCCACCCCGCGCAGATGCCCCAGGCTGCCCCCCGCAGCCTCGTCTTCGGTAAAGCGCTGAGCGGGGTCGTTGCGCAGCAAGGGGGCGTGGAGCAGCAGTGGTACCGGATGCCAGGAGTGGGCTTTCACAATGCTGGGGGTGGAGTGGTCGCCGGTGATGGCCAGCACGTCGGGTTTGAGGGCCAGTAGCTCGGGCAACAGGCGGTCGAAAACCTCCACCTTGTGGGCCTTCTCCTCGAAGTTGCCGTCCTCGCCGGTGGAGTCGGTCTTCTTGAAATGCAGATAGAAGAAGTCGTACTTATCCCAGTTCTCCTGGAGCGCCCTCACCTTGCCCTCGAGGGCGTCCTCGAGGCCCTCCACGGGCAGCACATCCATGCCCACCAGGCTGGCCACCCCCTTGTACATGGGGTAGCTGGCCACACAAGCCGCCCTCACCTTGTAGACCTGGGACAGGCTGGGGAATTGGGGCTTTTCTGAAATCCCCCGGAAGAGCACGCCATTGATTTTCGGCTCATCCTCGAGGATTTCCTGGATGCGAGCGGAGAGGGTATTCAGTATGCGGGCAGTTCTGGTGCTGGACGGGTCGCTGGCATTGTGCGGGTGCGAGTGAAGCGGGGCAACCCCGGTTTTCTGGGGGTCGGTGTCGCCGACTCTGTCGCCCAGACCTTCCCCACGCAGAATCACCACAAAACGGTGTTCGGACTCGGGGTAGAAGGTTATGCTCACCCCTTCAATGGCGCTGATGGCGGCTTTGAGCTTGGCCACCACCCGAAGGTTTTCTGCATCGCTGGGGCGACCGGCTCGACGATCCCTAACCAGGCCGGTGCTGTCCAGAGTGGCAAAGTTGCCGCGCACCCCCACATCGCCATCGCGGAAATCGGCCCCAATCCCGATGGCCGAGAGCGCCCCCCGCCCCACCAGATACCTGAAGGGGTCGTAGCCAAACAGTGAAAGGTGGCCGGGGCCAGAGCCGGGGGTCAGACCCGGGTAGACCGGGGTGAGCAATCCCAGAGCACTTTGCTTAGCCAGCGCATCGAGGTTGGGGGTGTGGGCGGCGGCCAGCTCGGTGGGGCCTCCAGGCTGCTGGGGAAGGCCCCCCAAGCCGTCCAGCACAACCAGAAGGATCCTGGAGGGGGTAGTCTGTGACAATTCTTCGATAACCGGAAGCATGTCCATGCGCCCATTCTACCGACGACCACACAGGTTGTGCCCAGTTGCCAGGTTTTTATCGCAGGCCGTATTCCACCGCCTCAACCCCCTGACCCGGCAACACTCCGAAAGATAAGCATCTCCTGAACAGCGGTTGGTTGGGCTGTGAGATGTCGCCACCCTCTCCTGCAACGGGGAGAGGGCTGCTACAAACGCTACGGGACTGCGGCGTTGTGCTAATAGTAAATGGGAGGCCGGCTCGACATCCACTCCTCGGGCAGCAGACTGTACATGTAGAAATCCCACGGCTCCCCGCGAATCCAGCGCCAGCGGCGCAGCAACCCCTCGCGCTTAAAGCCCAGCTTTTCCAGTGCCCGTTGCGAACGAGGGTTGTGCACGTGAGCGATGGCCTGGATGCGGCGCAAATCCCACGGCCCAAAAGCAAAATCGAACAACACCACCTTGGACTTGGTGTTGAGGCCGCTGCCCCAGTAGGCCCGTCCCAGCCAGGTCTCGGTCTCGCCCAGCTTGTTGTCCCAGTCAAGATGTAACCCAATTACCCCAGCCGGCTGGCCCTCGACCTCAATAACAAAAAAGCCCTCTTTGGCCTGTAGCTTCTCCAGATACTGGTAGGTTTCGTGGTGGTTCTGGTGGGGGTTCCAGTAGACAAAAGGGGCCATCTCGGGGTCGGACATCAGGGCAAACAGGGCCTCGGTGTGCTCGGGGCGGGGCGGGCGTGGCGGAATGTGGGGGCCGCGCAGTGCCATCTGCCCCGAGCATAGGGAGAAAAAAAGACCCGCCGAAGCGGGTCGTTGCGGGTCGGTGAATCTTACGGACGGGCCAGGGTGATGGTCGGCGAGATCCAGCTTTCCCAGTGGGCCGGGTTGTTCTCGTTGCCCAGGGCCTTGAGGGCACGGATGCGCACCACATAGTTGCCATTAGGCACGGTCTTGAACAGCGAGTTGTCGCCGTTGCCGTTGTCCATGTTGCTGTGGATGCGGGTGCCATCCCAGGTAAAGATAAAAGCTCCCGTAGCCGTGGCGTTGCGCCCGACCAGTTCCAGGTCTACAAACCGGTTGAAGACCGGGTGTACCGGGCGGTTGTTGGAGGCGTGCAGCACCTCGAACTGGAGCCTGCTCACCTGGTGCGCGAGCTGGATCAGGAAGTTGGGGAGATCGTTGCCTTGCAGGGTGAAGGTGCGGCTGCTGGGTGGGCTAGCGCTGGTCAGGCAGACCAGGTCGCTCCTGGCCACACAGGGAATTGTGCCGATACTGCTGAAGGTGACAGACCGCAGGGCCACGATGCCCTGATAGTCGCCCTTAAACCCAGCGTAGGGAATGCGGGCTACGGTTGCGCCTTCGCTGTTGCGTACCACCACATACCCGCCGAACTGGGCCAGGTTGGCCAGACCGAGGTTGGGCGTGACGGTCACGTTCACGCTGGCCGAGCCACCTGGGGGCAGGGTGAGGTTGGGGCTGCTGAAGGTGACCACAGCGGGGGCGTCAAAGTAGCTAACGGTGAAGGTGCCGGTCGTGGCGGGGGCGGCAGCGTGGCTCAGGGTGTAGGTCTCGCTGGCGCTGCCCAGGTTGCGGACAGTGATGCTGCGGGATACGGATCCGCTCTCAACCTCGCCTAGCGAGAGCTTGCCGGGGACAACGCGAGTGGTGCTGTTGATGGCGTCCACGATCTGCACCATGCCCGCGCCCTGGCGGTGCACGATGTCCAGTAAACCAGTAGCGGGTGCAACCGAAAGAAGCTTTGGATCGGCGGTGTTTTGCAGGATCGTGCGCATCTCCGAGGCCGGGGTGCTGGGCCGGGCCTGGAGGTAGAGCGCCACCATCCCGGCCACATGTGGGCTGGACATCGAGGTGCCGCTCAAGGTGGCGAACCCACCAAGCTCCAGTGGATAGGTGGAGTAGATCAGGCCGCCGGGGGCGCCCAGGTCGGGCTTGAGGCTGAGGTCGGGCGAGAGGCCGATGGAGGAGAAGCTGCTGATCAGATTGCCGGTGGGGTTGGGGAAGGAGCCCCGCTGATCGGTCCAGGTCAGGGTAACCGGGCCTGCAGCGATGCGGTTGTTGATCAGTACGCCTTCGCTGTCGGAGATGGCCACCACCGGGATGGTAATGGCGGGAGTGCCCGCCACGGTGGGGGCGAAGCGGCCAGCAACATTGTTGTACAAGACTACGGCTGCTGCGCCCGCGTTCTGGGCATTGAGGGCTTTGATGTGGAAGGTGCAGCCGCCTCTTCGGATCAGCACGGCCCGGCCCGACAGGCTACCGGCAGGGAGTGAAAGGCAGGCATCGTTTGGGGTGGCAGGGGTTCCGGTGCGGGCCATGGGCAGGCTGCCGGCGGTGGGAGCCGCCGGGGCAGCGGTGGCAGGGCCGTAGCCGATGGGCAGGTTATCGGGAGAAATAGTAAAGCGATTGAGGAAGACCGCGATGTTGTCAAAGGAGGCCACCCCAATGACATCCTCGCCCAGGCCCGGTGCGCCCAGCGAGAATGCCCCGTTGGCTCCGTTGTTGCCAGCCGAGGCCACCACCACCACGCCCCGCCTGACCAGGCGGTTGGAGACTACGGCGGTGGGGTACTGGGGCCACTGGAAGGCTGCGCCCAGGCTCATGTTCACCACATCCATGCCGTCGCGGTAGGCCATTTCCAGTGCTGCGATAATCACATCCGAGGTAGTAGAGCCTTCGCAACCAAAGACCCGGTATGCACCCAGGGTCACTTCGGGGGCTACCCCCTTGACGGTGCCGTTGGCGCCGGTGATGCCTGCGACATGGGTACCGTGCCCGTTGCAGTCGTCGCCGCCAGGGCGGGAGCCAGGGCCGGGCTGGGGTACCGGGATCGGGTTGAAGGTGGGGGAGGCGGGGTCGGCATTAAAGGCATCGCCCACAAAGTCGAAGCCGTAGCGGATGCGCCCGGCAAAGTCGGGGTGCTGGAGGTCAATGCCGGTGTCAATGATGCCAACCTTGATGCCGCGCCCGCTTAACCCCAGGTTGCTCTGGGCGAGATTGACCTGGGTCTGGGTGATGGCGGTGATCATATCGGCCTCGCTGCCACCGCCAACCGGCTCGGGGGCAGCGACCCGGATGACCGGCCAGACCGCCCTTACGCCGGGGATGCTGCGCAGTTTGGCGGCCTCGGCGGGGCTGGCCTGCACCGAGAAGCCATTCCAGAGCTCGCTAAACTCGAAGCGTTCGCGGAAGCGCACACCGTTGGCTCGAGCCTGGGCGCGGAAGTTATCTTTGTCGGCCTGAACCGAGGCATCGCTGCCCCCTTCAATTCTGGATCGGCCCGAGAGTTCCACCAGCCACGCAGTGGGGGTTTCGTCCACCATCTCGGCGCCGCCAGCGTTCAGAGCGCCTACGCCGGTGGCAATCTGCTGCACGGGCTCAAACTCGGGCTGTACCCGCTGGGGGCCGGAACAAGCAGCTAGCAAAGCGGCCAGTCCGATCCCTAAAATCATCCATCTACGCACGGTAGACCTCCCTTGGGATAGTTCAACTAGACCTGATTCGGTCAAGGGTTATCAAACTGCAACCTGACTTTTGCTGTCAAGTCCGCGGGGTGCTTTATGTGGTTCCCATGCGTTATTCTGACTGTTAGATGGGCGTTACAAAATATGTAATTTCTTGTTAATTTCTTGTGTGGCAACTTTGTACTGCACGGAACAACGCGCAAATTCGCTGGCCTTTGGATCAAACAGGTATCATGTCACGGTATGGCCAAGGACAAAGGCTTAATTCCTCAATCCCAGGATTTTAACGAGTGGTACAACGAAGTGGTGCTCAAAGCCGATCTGGTGGACTATGGCCCGGTGCGGGGAACGATGGTGGTCAAGCCCTATGGCTTTGCCCTGTGGGAAAACATCCAGCGCGAGCTAGACCGGATGTTTAAGGAAACCGGCCACCACAATACCTACTTTCCCCTGTTCATCCCGATGAGCTTTTTGCAGAAGGAAGCCGAACACGTGGAGGGTTTTGCGCCCGAGCTGGCAGTGGTGACCCAGGCCGGCGGAGAAACCCTGGAGGAGCCGCTGGCAGTCCGCCCCACCTCCGAGACCATCATCGGGCATATGTGGGCCAAGTGGATCCGCACCTACCGCGACCTGCCGCAACTGCTGAACCAGTGGAACAGCGTGGTGCGCTGGGAGTTGCGTACCAAGCTATTCCTGCGTACCACCGAGTTCTTGTGGCAGGAAGGCCACACCGCCCACGCCACCCAGGAAGAGGCCGAAGAAGAGACCCGCCGCATGTCGGGGGTCTATGCTACGGTTTTGCGCGACTGGTGCGCAATCCCAGGCTGGGAAGGCCCCAAGACCGAGTCGGAGAAGTTTGCCGGAGCGGTCTACTCGATCAGCTACGAGGCCATGATGCGCGATGGCAAGGCCCTGCAGTCGTGCACCTCGCACTACCTGGGCCAGAACTTTGCCAGAGCCTTTGAGATCCAGTTTCAAGACAAAGACCAGCAGAACAAGCACGTCCATACCACCTCCTGGGGCTTTACCACCCGCGTGGTGGGGGCCATCGTGATGACCCACGGCGACGACAAAGGGCTGATCATGCCGCCCCGGCTGGCTCCTATTCAGGTGGTGATCGTGCCGATCTACAAGGCCGAGACCCGCGAGACCGTACTGCCTGCAGTGATGCAACTGGCAACCAACCTTAAGTCCGCTGGCATCCGGGTCTTTCTCGACGACCGCGACCAGTACAGCCCTGGCTTCAAGTTTAACGAGTGGGAGCTGAAGGGGGTGCCGCTGCGCCTCGAGATGGGGCCGCGCGATGTGGAGGCCGGAACCGCCGTGCTGGCCAGTCGCCTGGGCGGTAAGGAAACCGTTCAACTATCCGCGGTGCCGGGCCTGGTTCCAGGCAGGCTCGGGCAGTTTCAGCACGACCTCTACCAGCGTGCACAGCAGTTCCGCGAGGCGCGCACCTGGGTGGTGGATAGCTACGACGAGTTCAAAGAAAAAGTCGAGCTGGGCTTTGTCAAGGCTTTCCACTGCGGCGACCAGGAGTGCGAGAAACAGATCAAGGCCGAGACCACTGCCACCACCCGCTGCGTCCCCTACGACGAACCCGAAGCCCAGGGTCACTGCATCCGTTGCGGAAAGCCCAGTGCCTACGGCAAGCGGATTCTGTTCGCCAGGGCGTACTGAGTCATGTCGAAGGCCGAAAGCCGAAAGCCGAAAGCGCACAGCCATGGCAAACGGTCTGCCAAGGCCGAGCTACGTTTTCCGCGCGAATCGCTAAGGACCAGGAAACAGCGTGCGGCCTTTGTCCTGGCGGCGATGGAACAGCTCTACCCCCAGGCCGCTACCGAACTGAACCATACCAATGCCTTCGAGCTGCTGATTGCCACGGTGCTCTCGGCCCAGGCCACCGACGTCTCGGTGAACAAGGCCACGCCGGCCCTCTTCCAGCGCTACCCCGATGCTTTTGCGCTGGCCAGAGCCAGACCCGAGGAGCTCGAGCCCTGCATCCAGACCATTGGTCTGTACCGCTCCAAGGCCAAAAACCTGGTCATGCTGGCCCGAATGCTGGTCGAGCAGCATAACGGCGTGGTGCCGGTAGACAAGCCCCAACTGCTAAAGCTGCCAGGGGTGGGCTGGAAAACCGCCACAGTGGTGCTGGGGGCGGCCTTCGGGATACCGGGCATTGCGGTGGACACCCACCTGATGCGCCTGGCGGGCCGGCTGGGTTTGTCTGACCAGAAAGACCCCGAAAAGATTGGGGCCGATCTGGAAAAAGTCTTTCCCAGAGAGAAGTGGGTTTTTGTGCATCATGCCCTGATCCTCTTCGGGCGCTACCGCTGCACGGCCCGCAAGCCGAAATGCGAAGGATGCCCGCTGTTTGCCGACTGCCGGAGCAAAGGCGCCTGGTAGGGCGTTCTTCGGGCCAGTTCAACTAGGGTAGCGAGTCTCCAGGACGGGACAGTTACCTCCCATCCTGGAGGCAGCGTCTCTCAACACGCGCGTACAGTTGCCCAGGTATGGAGCCCGCCAGCCCTGCCAGAGGATGGCAAACGAAGGAACTTTACCCACCGCTCTTGCCTATCCTTTTTCTACCCAACTATTGCTCATCCTCACCCGACATAAGCCTCGCACTCGGCTGTGGTCCACCTCGATGGTAAATTGCGGTCTTCAGACTGCTTCTTTCCGGAGCACCCCAGTCTCTATGCCTACTGGGCTGAGCTGCCTGGTGTATTTGTCAGTTGATAATCAGTCACAACCTGTTGACAATAGGCTTTTAGACTCCTCTGCGTGGAAGTAGCACGAACCTTTGGCAAAGCTCGACCCGTCGCCAAATTCAGTGGCGTAGGGCGTTTTCTTGATGTGTTGCCGTATCTTTTGCCGGCCCTGCTGGTGTTTACGGTCTTCGAGTATTACCCGCTCCTGCGGGTAATCTACCTGAGCTTTACCGACGCCGATCTGCTGCGGGCTCCCAACTGGGTGGGTCTGGAAAACTACCAGCAGATATTTACCAGACGAGAGTTCCACAATAGCCTGGTAGTAACCACCATTTTCGCCGTTTCGGTCACCTTACTGCTGGTGGGGCTGGGCATGGCCCTGGCCTTCTTGATGAACGTCAAGACCCGTTTCCAGAGCTTTCTAAGAGGGGCCATCTTTGCACCGACCGTAGTCTCGGTCACGGCATCGGCCTTGATCTGGCTGCACATGATGAATCCCAACGGCGGGCCGCTCAACGCGATTTTGCAAGCTTTGGGCTTCGAAGGTGTGCGCTGGCTGGCCCACCCCCAGACTGCCCTGGCTTCGGTGATCCTCATTGCGGTCTGGATGGGTGTGGGGCTGTCTGCGGTGATCTTTCTGGCCGGCTTACAGGGAATTCCCCGCGAGCTCGAGGAGGCCGCCCGGGTAGACGGCGCCTCCCCCTGGCAGGCGGCTACCCGGATTACCATCCCACTGCTGGCCCCTACCACCATGGTGGTATTTTTCCTTGCCTTAATGGGCACTTTTCGCAGTTACGGCCTGATTCTGGTGCTCAACACCGACGGCGGCCCGGTCGGCAGCACCAACCTGCTGGGCTGGTATATCTATCAGAACGCTTTTCAGTTTTTTCAGATGGGCTACGCTAGTGCACTCTCGGTAGTGCTGTTACTGCTGCTGCTGTTTTTGGCCTGGGTGCAGTTCAAGGCCACCGAAGGACGGGTGCATTACCAGTGAAAGTTACGCCTGTTTGCAACTTCTGGGATAGTCATGGCGCCTTGTCTACCGGATTGAGTCTCAGTCTTAATGGGGAGCGCCATGTCTAAGTTTTGGCGACAGCGTGTACTCGAGGCCCTCTCCTTGCTGGTAGGGCTGCTCTTTATCGCACCTTTGATCTGGCTTTTGCTGGGAGCTTTCAAGGCACCCGACCAGCTTTTTTTTGGGCCCCTGATACCCAACAGTTGGGAGTGGGAAAACTTCGTAGAAGCCTGGAACTCTGCTCCACTGGGGCGCTTTTTGCTTAATACTTTGCTGATAGCCGGTTTCACAACCCTGCTGGTGGTTCTAACCTCCTCCTTGGCGGCGTTTGCCTTTGCCCGTATGGACTTCCCCTATAAGCCTGCCCTATTTTTGCTGGCCCTGGCCACCCTGATGATTCCCGCGGATGTGCTGCTGATTCCCAATTTTCTGACCATTCGCAACTTTGGCTGGTACAACACCTACTGGGCTCTGATCATTCCCTTTGCAGCCAGCGCCTTTGGCATCTTCTTGTTGCGCAACGCTTTCATGCAGACCCCCAAAGAGCTTGACGACTCGGCCAAACTGGATGGGGCTACGCCCCTCACCTTTTTGTTTCGCATTCTGATGCCGGTCAATGCCCCGGCCATCAGCGCCCTCTCGGTGCTCACCTTCCTGGCGAGCTGGAATGCCCTGGTCTGGCCTTTTATCGCTACCAATCGCGACGAGTACCGCACCATCCAGGTGGGCCTGGCCATGTTCAACAACATCGAGGGGGCTACCGATATCCCGGTAGTGCTGGCTGCCACCTTTATCTCGGTGGCGCCCATGTTGCTGGTCTATTTGCTGGCCCAGAAATGGTTTATCGAAAGCGCAGCCAGCAGCGGACTCAAAGGTTGAGTGGTGGTTTGGAGCTAACTCCCCGTGGGATGCTCAAAAGGAGGCAATAAATGAAGAGATTTCTGATGGCGATTGGGATGCTGATGGTGATTGGATCGGCTGCCCTGGCCCAGCAGCGCACCGAGATCACCCTGATGTACGGCCTGGGTGGTCGGCTGGGCGAGATCATCCGCGAGACCGTGGATCGCTTCAACCAGAGCCAGAACCAGGTAAAGGTGCGGGCCGAGTTTGCCAACTCGTACGATGGAGTCTTGCAGCGCGCCCTGGCGGGCATAGCGGCGGGACAGCCAGCCGCCGACCTGTTGCAGCTCGAGGTAGCCTTATGGCCCCGCCTGGCCGAGGCCAACCATCTGCTAGACCTATCCACCCTGCCTGGCTTCAGGCAGATGTTCGACGGATTCTGGCCGGTCTTCCGTCGCCAGGTAGACCCCGATGGGGATGGCAGGGTGTTTGTCTCCCCTTGGAACAACTCCAATCCGGTAGCCTACTACAACCCCGAGTTGTTAAGGCGGGCCGGCTTCGATGCACCGCCGCGCCGGTGGACCGAGTTCCCCGAGTTTGCCCGCAAGGTGAAAGCCGCCACCGGGGTGCCAGCGCTTGCCTTGTCATCCTTTCCCTGGGTGCTGGAGGGAGCCATCTTCAGCAATGGCGGTGAGATGGTGCGTAACCACCACCTGGCCCTGAACGAACCCCGTGCGCTGGAAGTCATCAACCTCTGGACTTCGATGATTCGCGAGGGTACCGCAGTGATACGAGCTAGGGAACTTGGAACCGCACAGCAGGACTTCATCGCGGGTAGGGTCGCGGTCATGTTTCTATCGGTGGCCAGCCGCCCTGGCTTAAAAGCCCTGGCCGGAGAAGAACGGTTTCGCACGCAGGTGCGGGTAGCCAGATTTCCATACTTCCGTGCGCCGGCAGTGCCAGTGGGCGGGGCTACGCTGGCGATTCCTCGCGGGGTACCTGAAGAGCGGGTAAGAGCCGCCTGGACTTTTATCCAGTGGCTCAACACCCCCGAACAGCAGCTAGCCTTCATTCGGGAAACCAACTGGGTACCGATAGCGCGCGCTACCAATGATCTCCCCGCATTCCAGCGTTTCTTGCTAAGTAAGCAAGGGTTAGGCTACGGAATGTTGCAGCTCCCTACTGCCCGGCCCCGGCCCACCGAGTCCGGCTATCTGCAGGCAATGACGGAGATCAATAGAACCCTCGAGGATATCTGGATAAACAACCGGCCGGTAGAGGCCAGCATAAACGACCTGGTAAACCGGACTGCCAACCTGTTCAGGTAGCCCACTTGACCGTAGGTACGGGCCGAGTGAGAGTGAGCTCCCTCGGCCTTGGTGCTAAGGAGGAAGGTATGTCCAGACTCATTGTCATAATGCTCGATGGTATCAGCGCCGATAGCTTTGCTCGGAGAAGGGCCTATATGCCGCATCTAGCCCGACTGGCGGAGCGCGGGCTGGTGGTTGAGCGTCTGGCCGCAGAGGTCTGCGGGACTTCATTTCCGGGCCGTACCTCGATTGTGACCGGGGCTCTGGCTAGCGAGAGCGGCATCTATGCCAACCTGATCTGGGACGGGAGTCAGTTCCGCCACGCGACCCCCGACGATGTACGGGTAGAAACTCTTCCGGCAAAGGCCCGGCGGGCGGGCCGGAGCAGTGCGGTGATTGGTTACGGTATGGTGCGCCCGGAAGACGCCGACCTGTACAAGGCCCCGTGGTGGGCCACGAATATCATTCAGCGCTCGCGCGATGCCTTCCCGCTCCCTACCACCCATGGTTGGAGGCGCGCAGTAGAACATCTGGATGGGCAGCTAGACCAGCACCGCCTGAGAGCCGGTCTGCAGCCCTTTGCGCTGCCCGACCTTGACGATAAGCTGTCCCGGGCAGCAATGGGCGATATGCAGATCATTAATCTGGCTACAGCCGTGGCGACGGCCCCAGATGCCCCAGATCTCGTTATGACCGAGGTTCTGCTGCCAGATACGGCCCAGCATTACGCGGGCTACGATACCCCTCAAGCCTTCTGGTCGTTCAGCTACGCCGACTCTCTGGTAGGGCATTTACTTGCAGCGCTCGAGTTAGCTGGGGTGGAGGAGTATACCCTGGCAGTACTCTCCGATCATGGCCACGCTCCCATCGAAAAAGCCCTCTACCCAGAGGCTATCATCCCCAACACCACCTTTGCCTGCGAGGGAAGTATGCTGCATGTGGTTACACAAAGTGCAGCAGCACTTGCCGAGACCCGCGCCCGGCTGGCGGAGTTTGGTGTGCTGGAGTACAGCAATGAGCACCTTCCACCAGAGCAGCGCCAGCAGGTACACTGTTTTTTGGCGCCCGAGTCCTGTAGTTTCGAGTACGACCCGGCCCAGGCTGCCCAGGGACCCATCGGAGAACCCCGGCTGCGCTCCTCCCACGGCCTGCGGCCTGGACACCCTGGCGACGAACGCTTCATGGTAATGGTGGGCCCGCAGACTGCCCGACAGCGTCTTCCTACGGCCCGGGCCAGCCAGGTAGCCCCCACCCTGGCGGCCGCCCTGGGCATCTCGCCCGATAGCTTTGCCGATCCGCCTCTACTGGAGCCAGCCTCGGTGGGGGTATGAGATTCTCACTCCACCCATAGCCTCGAGGGCTTTCCTGGCCGGTTCTCGCCAGGTTGCTGTTACCCCGGATACCGCCCAATGGTGGTTTGGAGCGCTTGACTGGCCCTGGGTAAATTGACCGGTGTGGTTGGGGCGACGAAAGCGAAAAACCGGAACTAATTGTCCCAGTGCCGATTTCTCTGGGGCAGCCTGCGCCAGCGGCCAGGGCGGAACCTGGCCTCCAGACGCCGCCAGCCATAGGCCAGGGCTCCCAGAATGCCTGCCCCCACAGCCAGCACCCACAGGGTGGTGAGGAGCCAGAAGGCCAGAAACAGGCCAGCCGTTCCGGCCAGAACCAGCAAAAGCACCCCCACCGGGCCACGCGGAAGATTGAAATTGAACGGTCTCACACCTTCAGGGTAGGACAAAAGCCATGAGGCAAATGATGAGACTGCTGCAATGGGCCGATTTAACGGATTGCTGTGTGATTTTTGGCCGTATATTCCCCGGGTGTAACCTATAATGCCCCTTGTATGCCAGGTTTTGACAGCCTCCCGATGGTGTTTGCTGCGGCCTTGACCGACCCAGGCCGTAAGCGCGCCCTAAATGAGGATGCGGTTAGCCAACTCGTCACCACCTATGGCGGTATTTTTATTGTGGCCGACGGCATGGGAGGGCATCGAACCGGTGAGGTGGCCTCGCTGATGGCGGTGAGCCAAATTGTGGAGGTGCTCAAGCGCAGCGAACCCTCTCCCCAGGGGCTGCTGGACGCCTACGAGGCCGCCAACGAGTCCATCTACCTGGCGGGGCAAAAGCCGGAATCGCGGGGGATGGGCACCACCTGCACGGCCTTATGGCTAGATATGCCCTATGCCCTGATTGCCCATGTGGGCGACTCGAGGGCCTATCTGTTGCGCGACGGGGAACTAATGCAACTGACCCAGGATCACTCCTGGGTAGCCGACCGGGTGCGCCAGGGCCTGCTGAACGAAGACGAGGCCCGCAACCACCGCTGGCGCAACGTCATCACCAATGCCCTGGGCTCGTTTCCCAGTGCGCGGGTGGATCTGGTGGGTATCAAGATCAGGCCCGGCGATGTGTTCTTGCTGTGCTCCGACGGTTTGAGCGGGGTGCTGGAAGATAAGGTGCTTTCCGAGATGATCCTCACCAACCCCCCCGAACCGGCAGTGGCCAAACTGATCAAACTGGCCAACGACTGGGGTGGCCCCGACAACATCAGCGCGGTGGTGGTCACGATTGGCAGCCAGGTTTCGGAGAACCCCAGGCCCTACGCCCTCCCGCTGGAGGCCAACGATGGCCAGCCGGTGCACCTGCAAAGTGGCACCGACCCGGAAGTGCTTACCACCCAGATTGCCGAACCCCCGAAGAAACCCAGCTTCTGGCAGCGCTGGGGTAGTGTAATTCTGCTCTTGTTGTGGTTTGGTCTGCTGGGTTTTGTCCTGTTTAACCAGCTTGGCGGCGGCGGAACCCCTTAAGCTGTGCCGATAGCCAGTGGCTCAACCAGGATTGATCGGGGTTCCCACACGCCCGGGAGGGTATCAGTACGAACGCTGTACCACCTGCAGGCCCTGGCCCTCGAGCCAGCCCACCAGCCATTCCACCGCCACCCTCACCCCGGCTGTGCTGAGGGGCGCACCAAAGCGACCAATCCCCACATACAGGCCGTGGGCGCTGGGACGGGCCTCCAACAACACGTCTTGAACAAGGTCTTCTTCCTCGATGTGGGAGTGGAAGTAGTAGCCGCCTTCGGGGGTCAGCGTCCGGGTGGCCTCGAGCAGCACCGCGGTACCGCCTGCAAAGCGGATGACGGTTTTCTCGAAGGTTTCCAGGGTGGGCAGTGAGCCAGCTAGAAGGGCATGGGGCATGGGATACCTCGGGAGGGGGGGCCAGGGGGTGGGATCTTCGGCGGCCTTGCGAAAGACAGCATGGTAAAAACGGCGGCCTTGCGCTTTCCACTTCAGTGCGTACTTGGTGGTGAGGTGAAAGTCAGGCGGAGGAGGGGTCTCGAGGTGGAAGACTTCGCTGGCCCTGCCCTCGGCCTGGGCAAACTTCCAGTAATCTTCGTGGTCGGTGGTGAGCAGCAGCTCGCCCCCCTCGGCCAGCCGGGTGGAGAGCCGCCGGAAAAAAGCCCGCTGCAACAGGCGGTTTGCTTGGTGTTTGGCCTTGGGCCAGGGGTCGGGGAAGTTCACATAAACCCGCCTGAGGCTACGCGGGGCCACCAGGTTGCGCAGGGCAAACCCAGCCTCGCCGTGATAAACCCGCACACTGCCAATACCCTCGCGGCGAAAGCGCCCCAGAGCCCTGGCCACCGAGCCCGCCGAAATTTCCACCCCCAGAATCTGCCACTCGGGGTACATGCGGGCAATCTGGGCGGTAAAACGCCCATCGCCAAAGCCCACCTCGAGAATCCTGGGCGGCATGGGCAAGGGGAAGTCGGTTGCACCGGCGCGAATCAACACGAAGGGACATTATAACCCTGGGAGTTGGCCGCTTTTGACCTTCAAACACCCCATTTCCCCAGTCAACCGCCCCAAACGGCAATGGTAGACTCAGACCTATGGTGGACGTGGGTCTCGAGCAAGCTTTTGGCAAGGTGCGGGCATTTCTGGAGGGCGATTTTGAACATCCGGGCCTGACCCTTTACGATCTGCAAAATTTAGTGGGCTACAGCAGCCGCCTCAAGGCCGATGGTCCGCTTTTGTATACCATGCCGCCCGAAGAGGCTTTGTCGGGAGTGGGTGCGGTGCGCCTGTACTACTACCCCAAAGACCCCGAGGTCAATCTGATTGTCGAAATTGAAGACAAGCTTCGCAAGCGCCACCTGCGCCACTTCAAGTGGAACGGCATCTCCTGGACGGCCCCGCGCGGCCTTAAGTCCGACCTTACCGCT
>NZ_CALMCQ010000105.1 GCF_937863175.1 uncultured Meiothermus sp.
CCTGGGGGAGTCCATCTCCACCCCCAAGACCTGATAGGTAGGGCAGGCTGGCAGGCAGAACCCGCAGTGCACGCAGGCCTCGATGGCATGGGCCATGATTTCGCCCTGAGATCCAAGTTGTTTCACATCTATCTTGTGCTGCATAAACTCCCTGCTGGCATTGTGACCACCGTTAAGACCCCACTTGCAGATCAGCAAACTTTTCCTGTGGGTCGAGGGCAGCAGTTACTTTGTGACCGAAGACCGGTTCCAGGTCGAGGCCAATTTTGGGCTGAGGCGCAGGGCCACTTAGAATCAGGCCGGATCGGCCCTGTGATTTCAACAAAGCATCCAGCTCCTCCAGAGGTTCCTCCCAGGCCAGATAGAGCAGGTTGCCCGCGCTTATGTAGCGCCGGGGAGTTGTGAGCAGTGCCTTGTCCAGGCCCGGAATCTGATCTGCAGTGATGGCCAGTTTGACCAGGAGTCCATCCCCCAGGCTGCCCAGATTGTTTAGACCACGCCAGTACGAGGTTTCGGCCTCCCTTTGCAAAAGCTCCCCGTTCATTTCCAGAAAGGACTGCAGACGTTCCAGCCGGGCCGGGAGGGCCTCGGCCAGCCCACCCAGGCGCAGAACCAGGGTGGAAGGGGGTTCGATGTCCAGTGCATAGAGTTCGATGGGCGAACCCGCCAGCTTGTAGAGGGCTTCCAACGTGTCTTGTAGGGTAGGAAAAGCCACCTTGAGGGTGGAGGTAGCCCTGGGAAAGGGAAAAACCTTGAAGGCCAGCTCGGTCAGGATGCCCAGCCGCCCCAGGCTACCCACCATCAGTTTGGGGAGGTCGAATCCGGCGGCATTTTTGACCACTTTGCCCCCGCCTCGTACCAGGCTGCCCGTGCCGTCAACAAACTGCACCCCCAGAATAAAATCGCGTACGCCGCCGTAGCGCTGGCGCATGGGGCCAGAAAGTCCTGCCGCTACCGTGCCCCCCAGGGTCGCACCCTGTTCCACGAACGGCGGGTCGAAGGGCAGGTACTGTCCGTTTTGGGCCAGCAGGGTCTCCACTTCGGCCAGTCTGGTTCCGGCTCTGGCGACGAAGACGTACTCGCTGGGGTTGTACTCGATCACCCCGCTCAAGCCAGACATCTCCAGCACGGTCTGGTTTTCACCTGGAGTGGAGAGGGAGGGTTTGGTTCCACCGCCTCGGGGAAGAACCCGGCGGTGACTGCGAACCGCTTCCTGCACCTCTTCTGCGTGGGTGGGCCGGAGGGTCATAAAGTCCACACTCCTTCCCCCGATGGTGTAGGGCGCTTGGGGCGGTCAGGTGGTGATATAAGTCCCGGGCAGATGCTTGAGCTAACAGAAGCAGGATGGGCGTCTTTGCGCGGTGCGGAGGCTTGGCCCCCGACCCCCCACCCTGTCCCTCCCCCGCAAGGGGGGAGGGGATTAATATCGTTACTCACGCGAGATCACCCCGCCTTTCTCCCGGGGGTGTGCGCCCTGATGCACCCGGGCTGGGGCCTGGCCACCCGGGAACATCTTGCCCCGGTTGGAGAGCTCGAGGGGGTCGAGGGCCAGACGGAGGCGCTGCATGGTGGCCAGGTCGGTCTCGGAGAACATCTCGGTCATATAGGCTTTTTTCTCCATGCCGACCCCATGTTCGCCGGTGATGGAGCCGCCCAGACCCACGCACAATTTGAGGATCTCCCCGGCGAGTTCCTCGGCGCGGGGCAGCTCCCCTTCAACACGCCCGTTGTACAGAATCAGGGGGTGCAGGTTGCCGTCCCCGGCATGGAAGACATTGGCGACCCGCAGACCGTACCGGGTCGAGAGCTGCTCAATCTCCGAGAGGGCCCTGCCCAGTTGCGAACGGGGAACCACCCCGTCCTGCACCAGATAGTCTGGCGAGAGGCGTCCCACTGCCGAGAAAGCGGCTTTGCGCCCCTTCCAGATTCTCATGCGCTCGTCGCTGTTCTGAGCAACCCGCACCTCGTAGGCCCCCGAAGCGCGAATCACCGCCTCGAGGTGCCGGGCCTCGGCCTCCACCTGGGGAACCTCCCCCTCGAGTTCCACAATCAAAAGCGCCCGGGCCTCCAGTGGATACCCAGCCCTGACCGCCGCCTCTGCCGCTTCGATGGCCAGCGAATCCATGATCTCCATCGCCCCCGGCAGCAGCCCCGAAGCCACCACCGCCGCTACTGCGTCACCCGCTTTTGCCAGCGAGTCGTAGGCAGCCAGCACGGTGTGGTAGATCTCGGGTCTGGGGAGGAGGCGCAGGGTGACTTCGGTAGCGATGCCCATGAGCCCCTCACTGCCCACAAACAAGCCCAGCCAGTCCGGGCCGGTGTTTTCCAGGCTCTGGCTACCCAGTTCCACCACCTCGCCACTGGGCAGTACCACTCTGGCGGCCAGTACGTGGTTGGAGGTCATGCCGTATTTGAGGCAGTGGGCCCCGCCGGAGTTGAAGGCCAGGTTGCCGCCAATGGTCGAGACCGGTTGTGAGGAGGGGTCGGGGGCATAGTAGAGGCCGTAGGGGGCGGCTATGCTCGAGACCTGGAGGTTGATGAAGCCCGGCTGTACCACCGCGATGCGTTCCAGGACATCGAGCCGCAGCAGTTTGTTCATGCGGTTGAGGCCAATCACCACCCCGCCATCAATCGGCAAAGAACCCCCTGAAAGACTGGTGCCCGAGCCCCGCGCCACAAAAGGCACCTGGTGGCGGGCAGACCAGCGCACCACCTGCACCACCTCTTCGTGGGTCTCGGGCAGCACCACCGCCAGCGGTCTGGCCCGAAAAGCCGTGAGGGCATCGGACTCGTAGGGAGCCAGCTGGCCTGGCTTGACCAGAAAGCGGCCAGGGGGGAAGAGGCGCTCGAGTTCGCCCAGGGCGGAATTCATGCCGTTCTCCCAGTCCTCGCGCTACTCGCTGGATACCTGCACTGGCGATGGCTTTCTCGAGCGACCGGCTTCATGCAAGGGGCCTCCTGAGGTGATACGAAACTAGCGATACTTTAAGCATTTGTCAATAAACAAAACTATTTTTCACTTAGCAAAAAAACGCAGCAAAAAATGGCCCAGGTCTGGCCTGGGCCGCGAGGACGACCCGAGGCTACGGTTTTTCTTCCACCGTGGCGGGCCTGAAGATGCCGGTGCTTTTGCTTTTGCCCTCGTATACTTTGTCCGGTCTGGGCAGGGTCTGGCTTTCACGGACCCGGTTCATCACCAGGCCCAGGGTCTGGGCGCCGACCCGCTTGAGGATCTCGAGGGCGGAGCGCAACTGGCGCCGATCGGTCTGGCCTTCGCGCACCACCATCAGCACCCCCGAGACGTAGGGGGCGATGATCAGGGTATCGGTAACGGTCAGGACGGGGGGCGTGTCCAGGACGACCAGGTCATACAGGCCGCTCTCCTTGAGGCTACTGATGAAGGGGCGGAACAACTCCGATAGCAGGCGGGAGGGGTTCTCGAGCGGCTGCAAGCAGGGGATCACATAGAGGTTGTTTTCGACCAAGGTGGGCTGAAGCTGGATGCGGGGCAGGTTGACCAGCGTACTTACGATGTCGCTGCCCTGGGTGATGCGAAACTCCTGATGCAGTACCGGCCTGCGGCTGTTGAGGTCAATGAGCAGGGTGCGTTTGCCAGCTTTGGCGGAGGCCCGCGCCAGGCTAATGGCCACGCTGCTTTTGCCCTCGAGGGCCGCCGGGCTGGTGACGGCGACAATTCGTGGACTACCCCCTGCAATCATGTGGGTCACATTGATATCGAGGTAGCTGGCCACTTCGGGAGAAAGGGTACGCCCTACACTGGCCGGCATATCGGGGAATTCGCCCAGCATAGGCAACGAGGTCAGGCTAAAGGCTTCGTCGGCATTGCGTACGCTGCGTACGCTGGCTTCACGCAGCAGAACCAGCCCCACCGCAAATGCCAGCCCTAAAAGAAAGGCCACTACCGAGTACAACAGTGGACGCGGGCTGGCAGCACGCGAAGGTTCGATGGCCCGGTCTATCAGGCTCAACTGGCCGGTAGCGCTGCGCTCGAGGGCCCGCATCAGGTCAATATCGCGCAACAGGTTTGCCCGCAGGGTTTGCAGGCTGGTGAGGTTTTCGTTGCTGCGGTTGGTGGTCTGATTGATCTGACCGCTAACGACAGCAAGTTGAGCCTCGAGGGACTCACGAAAGTTCCCAAAGCTTCCCCGTACCCGTTCATCATCCCATTGACTCAGGCTTCTGGCCCAGATGTTAGCAATCTCAGCAGCACGCTCTGGGTCGGCGTTGCGAACACTCAAGATAATGACGTTGGAATTTCTGCCCTCTACAGTACGGACCCGTGAACTGCGGACAAAACGCTCGAGGTCGCGTGGAGTGGTGCTCAGATCGGCAGCTTGCAAGGTGCGCCCCAACACCAGGTTGCTCAGGGCGGCTTCGCGGTAGGCCCCAGCATCAATGAGCGCTGAAGCAGGTACGGTGCCCAGGAGGTTGCTGCCCGACAACACATTGCTCTGGGCTGCCAACAGCCGGGCGCTGGCTTGAAAGACTGGTGTTTGCAGGCTCGAGAGCACAAAAGTCGCCAGGCTCAGCAGTACTGCAAAAGCCAGAATCCACAGGACAGAGCGTTTCAGGGTTCTGCCCAAACGAACAAGATCTAATTCTGGTTCGTGAGGAATTTGGGGAATACCATTCATACCCGAGCATTATATAAACCATTGATGTTTTCGGTCTGTCAAATATCACGTCCTATTGGACATAGCTTGTACAAACCAGGACTCCTGGCCCAATACAATGGGTGCGTTATGCGTATTCGCCGTAAGCTAACAGAACGGGATAACGCTATAGTAGGGGTTGAACCACGATATTTTGTTGAGTGAATAGCATATGCCTCTCACAAAATTTCTGACGACCTGAGGCATCAATGGCGCCGATTCTCCGGATTAACAATTTCCTTCGCGAACGCTTCCCCAGCCGTTTTGCCTGGGCGGTGCTGGATCAGGGTTTATATGGTGCTTCCAATTTCCTGATCAATATTTTGCTGGCCCGCTGGCTCGAACCTCATTCTTACGGTGCTTTTGCCCTGGGATGGGCGATTCTGAATATTGCCTACCAGATTCAAAACCCTCTAATTATCGAGCCAATGATGGTTTTCTCTTCCAATCGCTTCCGGCTGGCTCCAGCCACCTATCAAAAAATTGTGGTACACCTCAACTGGATTTTCACGTTAAGTGCCACGGTGGTGATTCTGGTGGTGGCTTTCTTGCAGAGTGATCCGACCTTTACCGGAATGTATCTGGGCTTGGCGATTGCCATGCCACTGATGCTCTATACGATGCTGGTGCGGCGGGTGTGCTATGCCAACCTTAATCCGGCTCTTGCCGCCAGGGGCGGTTTGATCTATATGCCAGTCTTCATATCTTCGGCCTTGCTCTTCAACCACCTATCGTGGCTGAATGCTTTTTCCGCGCTATGCTTGATGGGCTTTTCAGCGTTGTGCTCGGGGTTGTGGGTGGAACGCAATTTGGGGCGTGGACTTGTAGCCGAGTCCTCTAGAGGGCTGGATGATGCGCAAATCGACCCGCCATCCCAAATCGGTAGTAGTCTGGGGCGGTGGTTGTCGCTGTTCAGGACAGTATTGCGCAACCACTGGGGCTATGGTCAGTGGAGCCTGCCCGCTAGTTTGCTGGCCGTAGTGATTACCGCCTTTCCCTACTTGATTCTTTCGCATAGCAGTGGCCTGGCTGCAGTGGGTAGCCTGAGGGCGCTCGAAAATACGGTGCTGCCTGTTTACAGCTTCATGAATGCCTTTGGGGCACTGCTTATTCCGATTTTTGCCAGGGCCCGCACCACTGCCGAACTGACTCGAGTGGTGTTGCGCTATGCAACCATTTTTTTCTTTACCGGACTACTAGCCTGG
Source organism: uncultured Meiothermus sp. (assembly GCF_937863175.1). Lineage (GTDB taxonomy): Bacteria > Deinococcota > Deinococci > Deinococcales > Thermaceae > Meiothermus. The sequence continues at coordinate 5,879 of NZ_CALMCQ010000105.1, forward strand.
CTGGTGCTGGCGACACTGCACGGCTGGATTTTCGGCTTGCTCTACGGTGACAACTACCAAACCATCAGCCATCTTCTAATAACGTATGGTGCGCTTCCCCTGCTGGTAGGGCTTTCCATTGTGTTTTTATCCGCCCTGCGTTCACAGGAAAAACTACGCTGGACTATCGTGTTATACGCCATAACCGTAATCTTCATGGTATCTGTAGGTACCTTCCTGATTGAGCGCAACGGGGTCGAGGGAGCAGTCACGGTTCTGGTCTCATCCAATGTGTTGTTGACTGTTTTGTCTGCGGCGGTCTGGTACCGCTACGGGCGCAAAATTACCCGAGGGTAGGCTGTGATGAAGATCTGGCACGTGTGCGATACCAGCGGCCCCGACGAGGTAAACGGCGTTAGTACAACTCTGTGGGCTATTGCTGCGGCCCAGGCTACCTCGGGCCATCGAGTCCAGATCCTGAGCCGCGATCCGCTCAATGCGGCGGGGAATGATGCCCTGAAACAAGTGGGACTCGAACATCAGTTTCTTCCAGGCAAAAGAATGGGCTGGGATGCCAGTACCCTGGCGGAGTCGCTTACCCGCTTTGAGCCCGATATTGTTCACATGCACTCCATCTTCATCCCGCAACAGTACCAGCTAGCCCGGGTTCTGCGTGCTCGAGGGATTCCTTTTGCAACCACCCCCCACGGGCAGTTATCACCACAATCGCTACGGCGTGGGCGCCTCAAAAAATGGCCTTATGCACGCTTCATCGAAAAGCCACGCCTCTATATGGCGGCGGCCATTACAGCCCTGACGCCTGGTGAGGCTGCAGACATAAGAGCCTTTGTTCCTGACTTTAAGGGTATTGTGCAGGTTATTCCCAATCCTGCCCCACCACTGACCCGGGAGGTGATGTGGCAAGGGGGTGAGAGCAAAACCCTGGTTTATCTGGGGCGCTTCGATGTAGTGCAAAAGGGCATAGATTATCTGATTGCGCTGGCCAACGAACTGCCGGAGTATCAGGTAACACTCTATGGGAGCGAAGATGCCAAAACCCTGCCCTGTCTGAACCGGCTCAAGCAAACTGCCGCATCCAATGTGCGTTTCGTGGCACCAGTTTTTGGGACGCGGAAACTCGAGGTGCTATGTCAGGCCAAAGCTTATATCCAGCTTTCGCGTTGGGAGGGGTTTGGAATGTCGGTACTGGAAGCCATGTCGGTAGGTACGCCCTGCCTGATTAGCAGCGGTTTGCAGATGACCCAAACCCTGGAGGAGGCTGGACTGGCCCTGCCTTTATGGGGAAGCCCGGTGCAAATGGCCCAACAAGTGCGCAATTATTTGAGCGATGCTGCCGCCCTTGAACTCTGGTCACAACGTGCAAGACACTACTGCAATACCGAGCTTTCCGCTATGCGAGTAGCTACGCGGTATGTCGAACTGTACCGAAAGGTAATTGCTAATGCAGCCAGCCTGTGGCGGTTGTCGAGGTAAATGCAGTCATTTATTAACTCCACTCCCCGTGTAGGTAGTGCTATGCACTGTGCTGAGCGCTGGCCCATTGCCTCACCCAGCAGGAGAGGGACTCTTTGTTAAGTACGCTTTCTGGGCTGTCTCACGAGTACTCTCTACCGCAAAGCCTTGTATGCCTGACTGAAATTGCCTCAGACGGGTTTTCTTGGAAGCAATTGAAAAATAACCTGTTATATGGGTGGGAATCTAGTAAGGTAAGTAGGGGTGGGTCTTGGCAATGCGAATTCTCCTGGTAGGCTTTGCCTGCAGCCCAGATCACGGATCCGAGCAGGCCATCACCTGGTCATGGGCCTGGTCGCTCTCGCATCACTGCGAAGTGTGGGTCATTACCCATCCTGAGTACCGCCAGAACATCGAAGATTTTTTGGCTAAACACCCCAATCCCAATTTGCATTTTTGTTTCGTGCAACTGGCGGGTTGGATGAATCCCTGGGATACCCATCATCTGGGAAAGTTGCGCCTGCATTACCTTTTCTGGCAACAAGAAGCTTATAAAGTAGCTAAAGAGTTACATCGGGAAATAGCCTTTGATCTGGTTCACTACGTGAGCTGGGCAACTATCAGCTCGGCTCCACAGTTCTGGCGGTTACCGATCCCGTTTGTGTGGGGGCCGGTCGGGGGAGGTCAGGTGGCTCCGGCTCTGTTCCGGCGCTATTTTGGTGCAGGGTGGCGCAGTGAACTTTTGCGAACCCTGCGGGTCAAATTGCTGCCATGGGTGCCGGCCATTCGCAAGGTAGTGCAACAGTCGGCCCTGATCCTGACCATCAACCCAGAAACCGTGAAGGTATTGCAATTAGCTGGGGCCAGTCGGATGGAGATGTTCAACATTATTGGTATAGCGGATGAACACATTCCCAAGGTGTTCCCCAGGCGCGAGTCCAGGCAAAGCCTGACCCTGCTTTGGGCGGGTCGCTTTGAGCCCAGGAAAGGGCTTCCCCTGTTATTGGAAGCCCTCGAGCATCTGCGAGATTTGCCCCTGCGGGTACTGGTAGCGGGGGATGGGCCGCTTCGGGGGCTTTGGGAGGCCCAGGCGGCCAAGTTGAATTTGGGCGACACGGTAAAGTTCTTGGGGATGGTGAGTTGGCATCAAATGCGAGATCTGTACCTCGAATCGGATGTTTTTGTCTTCACCAGCTTGCAGGATACCTTTGGTAACGTGACCCTCGAGGCTATGGCCCAGGGGTTGCCCGTCCTGACCCTGGGCCACCAGGGAGTGGGTTATCAGCTGCCCGATGTTGCTACGTTTAAGGTTCCTGTAACGACGCCCGACGAAGTGGTTCTGCAACTAGCCGAGGGAATCCGAAAGCTCCATGCCAACCCCGAGCTAAGGCACGACATGGGCAATGGAGGGTGGGAATACGTCAAGTCCAATAGCCAGTCGGTTCGGGCAGAGCGAATGGTGCAGCTATATAGACGAATACTGACAAGTTCGGAAAACCCATTAGTAAAAAGGCTTCCTACGCGCTGAAAGAACCGATGGTTCATACTGAATATACGGCTTGTAACGTTGGGCGTAACCGCTGCAAACCTAAACTACCCAAAGCAGGCTATATAGTTATTCAGATGAGTTTTGGTGGGTATTTAACTGTTTTATCGGCCAGAAATGGATAGGCTACGGAGACTCCAGAATGAAGTGTGCAGCGCAATTCAAACCGTCCACCGGTTGTCCCACACCAAATTGTGTGTTGGCCTCGTACTCGTTGTGAGCCAGATCCTTCGATCTATCCAGAGGAGATTTGTTAGATGCTGATCAAGGGCTCGAGCAAGTGGGTTGTGCGCCCCTCAGTGCTTTTGGGTGGGTTGCTGCTGGTGTTGGTGGCCGGGTACTGGGCCTTTAGCCGGGCCTTTGGCTATATCGGCTACTATCCGCTTTTGATTGGCGAAGCCGCCATGCTAACTGGATTGGCACTGGTGGTTTGGTCGGGTGGATTTCGGTTCCCACATCAGCTTTCAGCCTGGCTGTTTGTGTTTGTTTTCCTGCTTGGTCTGGGCCAGATCATCTATTCGGTTTGGTTTTTTGAACAGCCGCCGCTGGAAGTAATTCGTAGCTTCGCCACACTCTACTACGGGATTTATGGTTTTTTGGCCTATTTTGCCGCCCGAAAGCTGCTGGCACTGCTGGATGACCTCACACTAGCACGGTTAATGTCGAAAATGGCCTGGGCGGTATTGTTGGGCATGAGTATCTCGATTGCAGGATTTATTTTTCTGGTAGATTTCTTGCCGCACTTCCCCCAGACCACCGTGCCGATCCTGACCTACAAGCCTACCGATGCCATTATTCCGCTACTATTTTTTACCGTGATGTGGGTGCGGGGCTATCTGCCACCGGCTTTTATAGCCTGGATTCTAGTGCTGGTAGCATTCGCCGCTGCACGCAGCCGCTCATCCCTGGCGGCTTATGTGTTAGGTTTTGTCCTGCAAGGGCCCTTTAAGCTTCGCAGTTTGTGGCTGATTGTGGTGGTATTTGCAGCGGTCAGCATGCTGGCGATATTCGATGTGCGGATCAGCATGGGCTACCGGGAGATCAGCATCAACCAACTCGCTGCCAACGTGCTATTTTTTCTCGAGCCCGACCAGGCTGCACAGCTCGACAGCACCACCACCCAGAATGCCAACTGGCGCTCGGCCTGGTGGACGGCCATCTGGAACGAGGCTGTGGCCAACGAGTACTACTTTATGGGCCTCGGCTGGGGTATAAATCTGGCCGACCATTATGGTTTCCAGACCGTTGAGGCCGATACGCTGAACGTGTTGCGCAACCCCCACAATGCCTTTATGGGAATTCTGGCTCGAGGGGGCTGGGTTATTTCAATTGCCTGGCTCCTCACCTATATCGCTTTTCTTTTGGCGGTGGCCTGGAGTCTGACCCGCAAGCACTACAGCTATGCCGCGCGCACGTTGTTGATGGCTATTTTCGTGTGTACCATCGCCAACCTTATCAATGGAGCAACCGATGTATACCTGGAAAGCCCTCAGGTGGCCATTCCACACTGGATCTTGATTGGCCTGGGCTGGGCCTTGATGGCTAAAGAAACCAGGCCCTCCACTGTTAGCAAAATCCCCAGAGGCCTCGAGAACCAATAACCCGGAATTGCGACTTTACTGGGTAGTCACAGGTCGTAGGCTGATCAAAAGTAAAAATTCCAGCATGTAGAGTCTGGAAGGGGGTCTTGGGGGAGCACAACTTATTCGGCCTCAATGGTGCAGAGTGCAGAACGCCAGGCTCCGGATGCGAAGCAAGCCAGCTTTGAAAAACAGAGTTCCACGGGTTCCAAGAGCAGAGTGTCCTGAGGGCAAAACGCTGTGTGTGAAGGTGCAAGAACGAACAGGTGCGATAACCCAGAGCCCCTCTGTGCGGCGAAAACCAGGCCCTGCATCTTCTGGACACGTCGCCGTAGGGCATACGGAGACGCAAAACACTTGGGGAGAGCCTGTAAGACCGCGCCAGCAGTTGCGGCACGGCTCCATTAAGCAAGAATCCCACGCGCTTTGGCCGTGGGAGTGTCAATTATTTCACCCAGATATCATCAGAACCGGGAAAATCATCTGGA
>NZ_CALMCQ010000106.1 GCF_937863175.1 uncultured Meiothermus sp.
GCTCTTCCGATCTTTTCTGGGTTGGATAGCCGGTTTTCTCCTTTGAGGAAGTGGGTACGATGGTCATCCACCAGACATCGGTAGGAGTTTTTCCCCTGGCAGCTTTTTCCGGCCCAACCATTTTGGGTGTGAGGTAGGGAATGCGGTCTATGGAGTCAAAGTTGAAGGTGTACTGGTCGGGGTTTTTGGCGTACCAGAGCAGCGTGTCGTGCTTGGCGGGCCAGCGGTTTCTGGAGCGCCCGCCATAGTCGTAGGCCCAGATGATCTCGTTGATAAAACTCTTGCGCCCAAAAATTGTGTCCAGAGCAACCTTGATGTAATGTACCTCGCGCGCATCCAGGTGCACGAACAGTGAACCCGTGGACGTGAGCAGGCGGCGGGCATGTTCCAACCGGGGAATCAAAAAAGCTTCGAAGTCATCAAACCGATCCGCATAGGTGGGGGCTACCAGCCCTTCGGTACGGTAGCGCTTGCCGCCAAAGCCCTGGCGTATTCCGTTTTCATCAGCAATTGCGCGAATGCGCTGCCGCTGCTGGGTCTTGCGGGTATTGAAGGGAGGGTCGAGGTAAATCAGGGGAAAAGTAGCATCGGGCAGGGTTGAAATATAGCTCAGACACTCTGCCTGCACGATACGCTTCATCGGCCTGATTCTAGCGGATGGGCGGGTTTATGGCGCACTCCCTACCACACTAAGTCCGGCTCGGACATCCTCCAGCACCGGCTCGAGCCCCCTCCCCTCTTCATGCGCCCGAATCAAGGCACTGGCAATCACCGCCCCATCGGCAGCCTGGGCGGCTTGCTGGGCGGTGGCGCGGCCCGAAATCCCGAAACCGATGGCAACAGGTGAATCGGTGCACTTCTTGATGCGCTGTACCAATTCCGGCAGGCCGTCTGGAAGGCGATCCCGCGCCCCGGTAACCCCGGCTACCGAGACGGTGTAGACAAATCCGGTGCAGTGAGGGGTTACGGTCTGGATGCGCGCATCTGTCGAGGTCGGAGCCAGCAGAAAAGTGGTCTCCAGACCGGCCTGATGGGCCAGGGACACCAGTTCAGGGTCTTCGTCGGGGGGTAGGTCGGGCAGAATCAGCCCATTGACACCAGCCTCCTTGAACATGGCGAAGAATTTCCTGGGCCCAACCGCCAGAACCGGATTGATATAGGTCATCAAGAAAATCGGTTTCTCGGTGAGGGCGCGTACTTCTCGCACAAACTGGGCCACCTCGGGCATGCGAATCCCCTGCCGCAGGGCTTGTTCGGAGGCCCGCTGAATGACCGGGCCATCGCCCAGAGGGTCGGAGTATGGGAGGCCCACCTCCAATAAATCTGCGAAGGGCAGCACTTGCTTGACGGTTTCCAGATCGCTTCCCCGGCCTGGATACCCCGCCATTACGTAGGGAATCAGGGCTGCACGGCCCTCCGACCGGGCTTTGACAAAGGCTTCTCGTGTGGTCATGCCTGGCCTCCTACAGGCACTCGACCCTCAACCCTCGACCCCTGGCGCTTTTCCTCCAGCACCCGCATCACCTCCACCACATCCTTGTCGCCCCGGCCCGAAAGGTTGATAACGATGATTTGTTCGGGCGCCATCTCGGGGGCCAGTTTGGCCGCGTAGGCGATGGCGTGGGCGGTCTCCAGGGCAGGGATAATCCCTTCCAGGCGGCAAAGCAGCCCAAAGCCCTCGAGGGCCTCATCATCATCAATGCCTACATACTCAGCAAGGCCCTGCTCGGCATAGTAGCTATGCTCCGGCCCCACGCCAGGATAGTCGAGGCCCGCCGAGACCGAGTGCGCAGGCAGAATCTGGCCGTCGTCGTCGTAGAGCAGAAACATCTTGGCCCCGTGCAAGACTCCCTTGCGACCTGCTCCGATGCTAAGGGAGTGCATACCTGAGTTTTTCCCGTGTCCGGCAGCCTCGACGCCAATCAGTCGGGGGCGGTTATCTAAGTATGCAAACGGAGCAAACACCCCAATCGCGTTGGAACCCCCTCCCACACAAGCCACAACCACATCGGGGCTTTCGCGCCCCTCTTTCTCGAGCAGTTGCCGCTTTACCTCTTCGCCCACGATGGCCTGGAAGTCGCGGGCCATGGCCGGGTAGGGGTGTGGCCCCACCACCGAGCCAATAATGTAGAAGCTATCCTGCACGTGGGTCACCCAGTCGCGGATGGCTTCGTTGGTGGCATCCTTCAGGGTGCGGGTACCGCTTTCGACAGCCCGAACCTCCGCGCCCAGCAGCTTCATGCGAAACACATTCAGCGCCTGGCGATGCACATCAAGGGCCCCCTGATAGACCACACACTCCAGCCCCATCAGGGCCGCTACCGTTGCCACCGAAACCCCGTGCTGACCGGCCCCGGTCTCGGCGATGACCCGTTTCTTGCCCATACGCTTGCACAAGAGGGCCTGGCCCAGGGTGTTGTTGATCTTGTGGGCACCGGTATGGTTCAGGTCTTCGCGCTTGAGGTAAATTTTAGCCCCGCCCAGATGCCGGGTCAGGTTATCGGCCAGGTAGAGCGGGCTGGGACGGCCCACATACTGATGGAGGTAGTATTCAAGTTCCCCCAGAAAATCGGGGTCGTTTTTGTAGTGCCGGTAAGCTTTGGTGAGCTCTTCCAGGGCCGGAATCAGCGTTTCGGGCACATAGCGCCCGCCGAACTCGCCAAAACGGCCTCGAGCGTCGGGCAGGGGGTAGTTGGGCAGGTTCATGGGGTACCTCGTCTAGGGTTGGTGGTTCAGGGTCACGAAGCTGCTTGCGCAACGGGCTACACATCTTCACACTATAGAAATTCATCTCTGAGCTATCGGCTGTCGGCTAATAGGATGTCGTAGGTCTCAGGTCGCAGGTCAGAAGCCAGTCGCAGTCGAGGGTCGAGGGTCAAAGGTCGAAGGACGAAGGTCGAAAGTTAGTCGCAAGTCGTAGGTCAAATAAAGGCTGAAGGCCTAAGGTTTTCGGCTTTTAGCTATCGGCTATCGGCTATCAGCTATCAGCTATCGGCTATCGGCTATAACCTATCGGCAACCAACAAAAAAACTCGAGGTCAAAACC
>NZ_CALMCQ010000107.1 GCF_937863175.1 uncultured Meiothermus sp.
CCGGGAGGGGGGTGCTCCAGGCTTCAAAAAAGAGAGCCTCGAGGTCTCCGGGTTGGAGGATCATCTTTTTGAATCCGGTATACGCCCGTGGCGTTACGTCTTGCTGGTATGCGGACATCGGAGCATCCCGCAGTGGATGACCACCCCGGCGGTTGGCATATTTATTCCGCCGCCGTAGGGTACGCAAACCGCCTCTGCGGTGGAGTCTTTGGCTTCCGACACCCCCGTGATGGTTCCTGAAACCGCTCTGGGTGGATAGCCTGTAGACCGTTCCAAAGGGGATCGCCTACTGCTTCCCGCCGGACTCAAACGGTCGCGATCTGGCTCTGGCTCCCGTTGGCTGGTCGCTGGGCCCGCTTGAAAATCAAGGCATCTCCCACCCGCCCCTCGAGCACACCCACTGCTGGAGAAGCGGCAATCTGGGCACAGAAAGGCACATCGGCTTCCAGTCCCACCTGCCGCAAGGCCTGGGCTGCCCCGGAAAGGTGCAGCGGCTCCAGGGGATCAGGAAAGGTGCGACGGGTCGTGAGGGCTGTAAGGGCGCCATCCTCGAGTTCATATGGCCCCATAATTTGCAGAAACTCTGCCAGTACACCAGCCGTATACACATCGTCCAGGCCAATGCGCCCCTCCTTACCCGCACACAGAATCGCAACCTCCTCCGTGGCGAGCTGGTGAGCCAGGCGGGCTGCAGCGTGGGCGTTGTAGAGCGAGGCCAGCAACACATGTTTGGCGCTGCGGGCCGCCAGGTGCGCGGTACGGGTGCCGTTGGTGGTGCTCAACACCACAATTTTGCCCCCCACCGGCGCTTCCTTGGCCTCTCTGGGCGAGTTACCATAATCAAAGCCTGCGGGTTTGAGACCCCCTTCCTCGCCCGCCAGAACCACATCCGCATCCCGAAAGGCTCGAGCGTTTTCCAGCCCGGTCGTCAGATACAAGCCGCTGGCGCCAGCTTCCAGAAAAGCCGTCGCAGTGGTGGTGGCCCGAATTACATCCACCACCAGTACCACGTCCTGGTAGCTCAGATTGTCCTGGGGAACCAGATCAGCCCGCAAACGCATAACTCTCCCTCAACATAGCGATGTTCTCCTGGATACTGCCCTCAAACACCGCCGAACCCGCCACCAGGATATCCGCCCCAAGCGCCACCACCTGCGGGGCGATCTGGCGGTTAATCCCCCCATCCACCTCGAGCAGGCAGGCTGGATTGAGCCGATCGCGCATGGGTTTGAGTAGTTTCAAGCGCTCGAGGCTTCGCTCGATAAACTTTTGTCCACCAAAACCCGGATTAACCGTCATCAACAAAGCCAGATCCAGATCGCTCAGCACAGGCTCAAAGTATTCCAGGGGGGTACCGGGATTCACCGCCATGCCCGCTTTGACTCCGTGCTCTTTGATCTGCTGGAGCACCCGGTGTACGTGCGGTGTAGCTTCGGGGTGGAAAGTCAGGTAATGGGCTCCCGCTCTGGCAAAGTCGGCAATATAGCGCTCTGGCTCGACGATCATCAGGTGTACATCGAGTGGCAGTGGGCTCACGCGCCGCAGGGCTTCCACCACCACCAGCCCCATGCTGATGTTGGGCACAAAACGCCCATCCATCACATCCACATGGATCAGGTCAGCACCCGCCTCGGCACACGCCAGCACCTGTTCACCCAGGCGGGTAAAGTCGGCGGCAAGAATCGAGGGAGCGATCTGAGGCATAGATGGGGACGAAGGGAATCATAAGGGATTAACCTGCATTAATGTAAAGAGACTCCACCAAAAAGATTGGGAATTGCCGTTGCCGCCGACCATAAGTTAAATACCAGGGTTAGCGCAAACCGAACCACACTTCTTCCAGACCCGCAGGATCCAGGATTTCCACAAAACCTGAACCCACCTTGACCAGTTCTTCCCCACGAAGTGCATGCAGCACACGGGTTACGGTCTCGCGGCTGGTTCCAGAGAGCTGGGCGAGCTCCTGGTGGGTCAGTTTCATCTTGACCCCATCGCCGTAGCGCTGCTTGCGCAGCTTGGTCAGGGCATAGGCCACCCGGCCCCGGGCCTCTTCAAAAGAGAGGACTTCCAGCTCGAGGTCGGCTTCGCGCAGGCGTCGCGCCAGGATGGTGGCAAGATTGTGCAGAATTTCCGGCCATTTGCGTACCAGGCTCCAGTAGGCATCCTGGTACAGGACCAGCAGCATCGAATCCACGGTGGTCTCGGCTGAAGCGCTGCGGGGCTGGTCATCGAGCAGACTCATCTCGCCAAACACCTCGCCGAGGCCTAGGTAGGCAAACATCCGCTCACGGCCATCCAGGTAGGTTCGGTAAATGCGCACTTGCCCGCTCTGGACAATGTACAGGGCAGCCCCCATATCCCCGGCCTCGAAAATTTGTTTACCCGCCGGGTAGCTGCGGGTCACAAAAGATTCTCTGGCCACCTCGAGCGCCTGAGGCGGTACCCCTTGAAAGAGCGGGGTCTTTGCAAGCACCTGCATGTCAGCCAACATCAGGTACACTCTACAAGGGTGCGTAACGGTTTGCCAATAGCAGGCAGCAGTCCAGTACTGGAAGCTCTGCATCTGGGTTTTGGCTATGGTGAGGTTGAGCTCTTCCAAAACCTTGGTTTTGCCGTGCATAAAGCCGAGGTACGGGTTATCCTGGGGCCATCTGGCAGCGGCAAAACTACCCTTTTGCACCTTCTGGCAGGTTTGCTGGCCATTCAGTCTGGGGATGTGCAGTGGCAGGGCCAGAGCATTCGGGGTCTGAGCGAAGAAGTGCTGGCACGACGACGGCTCTTGTTTACCGGCCTGATCTTTCAACACCACTACCTGCAAGCCGAACTCACCGCGCTGGAAAACATTTTGGTGCCAGGATACCTGACCAATAAGGTAGACCCCGACTGGGGGCTGGAGTTAGTGAATCGGGTAGGGCTGCTACACCGGGCCCATCTACTCCCCAAGGCGCTCTCGGGCGGTGAACGGCAGCGCGTCGCCGTTGCCAGGGCCCTCTACAATCGTCCCAAACTCCTGTTGGCCGACGAGCCCACAGGCAGCCTGGATCGGCGCAATGCAGAGAAAGTTTTGGAGTTAATGCTCAGCTTGTCCGGAGATCTCAGTACGGCTGTGATCGTAGCAACCCACGACGAGCACTTGGTACAGGGCTTGCCCGAAATACGGTTGGGCTAGGTGGTTCCACCATACATCTGCACCGCGCACGGGCCGAAAGCCCCTCGAGTACTGCGCTGGGAGCGGGCTTAGAGCGTTTCATACGAGTCCGCCGCATAGCGTTTTTTTGCTATGCGGCGTACATTACAGCTCACCGCGTGCGCCGTAGCAGGGGGAAACGCGATCAGTCCGAGTCGCTTCCTCACCCATCTGCCAACCTGACCGCGCGTAGCTTAATGGTTGGATGGTGCTACTCAAATTCCAGGACAGGCCGTACCCCCGCTCATTCCTGGGATGGAAAATGCCTTCGCTACTTGGTCTGGAGGTTTTCTGGGAACAGCCTGGTGGGGGTGCGCCTCACGATGTTATCGAGCACTTTTTGAAGAGCAGAATTCCTGACCGCCTGATCCAGCCCACCCTTGACCTGATCAAAGGACTGGAAACCAGCAGCTTCAACTTTGCTCAGCAAGATCACGTGGAAGCCAAACTCTGTTCTGACCGGGGTTTTGGAGCTTTCACCGGGCTTCAGGGCAGCCAGGGCCAGTTCAAAAGGTGCGACAAAAGTGCCTTTGGGTTCGCAGCCCAGTTCGCCCCCTTCATTCTTACTGCCGGGATCCTGCGAGAGCTCCTGGGCCAGGCTGGCAAACTTCTCGCCCTGGCCTAGCCGCGCGATCACTTGATTCGCTTCCTGGGCCGTCTTGACCAGGATGTGTGAAGAGCAATAGCGTACCGGAACCGCAAATTGGGGTCGGGAAACCAGATACAACATACGCAGGGCGGAGTCACTGATCTGCAAGCTCTTAACCAGATTTTCAAGATAGGCATTGTAGGTCAGGGCCTCATATACCAGCCTGCGATAGGCTTCCAGGCTGGGAATCCCGGCCTCTTCGAGCGCCTGGTTGAGCTGCTCTTCGTTTTCGAATTGAGACTTTACTTCCTCGATAGTTTCATCAATTGCAGCGTTTTTGGCAGCAAAACCAGCTGCCTCAGCGGCCAGAATAATTGCCTGATCCCTTGCCAGGCGTTCCAGATACTGCGGCCTGAACTGAGCAAAGGCCTCTTCGGACTCAGGGCTGTAGGCTTGACCGCGTTGCTGCAAGGCGTCTCGCACAAACAGGCGGAACTGCAGGTCAAACTGACTCCTGGTGATGGAGGATTTGCCCACCATCGCCACCACCGGGTCGGTTTGGGCCATTGCCAGCGAGGTCAGCGCCAGCAGTAACAGGACAAGTACTTGTTTTGGCTTCATTTTCACACCTCTGCTACAGCCCATCTCCACCCCAAAGCCCGAAGCTTCGACTGGTTCCAGAACTGCTTGTGGGATTATGCTAACACGGCCTGGGTTGAACTATCCCACCCCCATTGCATTGCTGCCGGTTGAGCCAGATCAGGGTACTCCCAGAATTGGGGTGGCCCCAAATCCTTACAGGCCGAAGGCTGGACGATCCAGAGTGAATGGACTACCGTATAGAGCGCTCCCTGCCCCCAGACCACCGTACTCGGGATAGAATCGGAGGGTGAGCACGAGCATTGTTACAACAAGCTGGGCCTGCGTGGTTAAGTTGCGCTTATGTCTGCACGAGTTGGATCTGTGCGACCCCACAAACCCTGCACGGCGTATCTTATAAGGCCAAACTATGAGCAAAGTCGCAGTAATTGGCGGGGGTCTCTCGGGGCTAGCGGTAGCTTTTTGGGTAGCGGAGGCTGGGCTGGAAGTCAGCGTCCTCGAGGCCACCAGTGGCTTTGGAGGCAGTGCGCGAACAGCCAGACTGGAGGCGGTTTCACTCGAGCTAGGGGAAGAGTCATTTGACGACACCCCCAACACCCTGCTCAACCTCAGCACCCAACTGGGGCTCGATCCACAACCCTTACCAGGCCATCAAAGAGTCGTCAGGAAAAGCGGCCAGGACTGGGTTTTGCCACAAGGTCTGAATCTTTTCTCGGGGTTTGGGTTACACCAGCTCGCAGAGATGCCTTTTCGCCGCCACGTCAAGTGGCGGCTTCGTACCGAACGCTTTGCCGCATCCGCTTCGGTCAATGATGAGCTGCTGGGGGCCTTTTTCTTGCGCAGACTGGGCCCTGAAATCTGGGAGGTGCTGGAGCCTTATCTGAGCGCGATGCTGGGTGGCCCCGCGGAGGAAGTATCGGCCTCTACGGCATTTAGCCGCCTGCTTCAGCTCGAGCGCCAGGGGGGTCTGCTGGCTGGCAGCCGTCAGCTTAGCACCGATGGAAGGCTGCATCTTATCACCGGGATGGGTGGCCTGATTGAAGCCCTGAGCACCCGCCTGCTGCAGAAAGCCAGGCTGCTGCCCTACCACGAAGCCTGGGCTGTGACGCGCGATTCCAGGGGCTGGCAGGTGCACGTGCGCGGCGGCAAGATCGAGGCCGAAGCCATCATCATGGCACTCCCGGCACCGCAGGCCGCCAGGGTATTTCGCCCTTCGGCCCCCCAGATGACCACCCTGCTCAACCATTTTTCTCACCAGCACAGCGCAAAGGTTTATCAGCTCTACCGACACCGCGAGCTGGCCAGCGGGCCAGGCGAGTACTTTTTCGCCAGAGGTGAGGGCTATGCCTGCACCTCCCTCAGGGTGGCCCATCCCGGCGAAGAGATGGCGCTGGCTCGAGTGCAGTTCGCGGGGGAAATTGCCCGATCCACCGACAGCGAACTCTCCCGGCTAGCCCAACTCGATGTGAGCAAACGCATGCACACCAGGGTGCGTCCGCTGGCGGCTTGGGTATTCCGTCAGCCTTCCTCGCGGCCCCACTTCACCCAGGGCCAGTCCCGTCGGGTGGCCGACCTCGAGCGGGAGCTGGTGCACGCCCCAGGTCTTTTCCTCACCGGCAGCTATCTGGCTGGCCCTGGCCTGGCCAATCTGGTAGAGCACAGCCATAGAATCAGCCAGAGTGCCCTGGATTTTCTAGCACTTGCAACAATTTAGAGGGTCAAACACCCTGAGTACCCGGCCAGCGCAGCCCGTACTGATGGTTGCCTAGGGAATACCCCTCATGCCAGGTTCGGGCCGAACGTCTCCCCTCGGTAGGCTCTTGCACCCAGGTCAGATGTACAAATGGGTTTCGGTGACAAATATGTGCAGTGCGCAATTCCCGAGTGAGTGCTGGTCGGCCCACGATCCAGACCTAGTGCGAGTATGCCGCTAACCCGGAGGCGTACAGAGCGCATACTGGGCCTCGCAAATACCCAGATGGTATGGATGAATGTCTTTACGAAACCGGTATCAGGACAGAGCCTTGTTGAGACTGCTTGGTGGCTAAGATGAGCCATGCGGTAGAGACCACCAGCAGGAATGAGAAAGAGACAAAACCCCCAGGCAGAACTTCCCGGGGGTTTCGGTTAAGCCACCGTTACTTCAGTTCGACCTTAGCACCTGCACCCTCGAGCTGCTTCTTAATCTTCTCGGCCTCGTCCTTGGAAATGCCTTCCTTGACATTACCGCCAGCTTCGGCCAGGTCTTTGGCTTCCTTCAGCCCCAGCCCGGTGATGACCCGGAGTTCCTTGATAACGTTGAGCTTTTGAGCGCCCGCATCCTTGAGCACGACGTCAAACTCGGTCTTTTCTTCGACCGCCGGTGCAGCAGCCCCAGCCGCAACCCCCGACATGGCCACGGCCACCGGAGCCGCAGCGGTCACGCCCCACTCCTCCTTGAGTTCGTCAATGAGTTGCTTGAGTTCCAGCACGGTCGCGCCGGAGAGTTGGGATTTGATAGCAGTGATATCGAGAGCCATTTTTCTCCTCCTACTGGGCCGCGATCGGCCCACTGGCCTAAGCGGCCTCTAGTTTCTGAACCTGGGCATCCAGGATGCCCACCAATTCCTGCGCCTTCGCCCCCAGTACCCCCACGAAGTTGGACATCGTGGCAGACAGCACACCGACCAGTTCGGCCTGCAGTTCCTTCTGGCTGGGCAGGTCGGCCAGGATCTCTACCTGTCGGCCCGTGAGAGCCTGTCCCGAGAGCACCCCCGACTTGAGGGCCGGAATGCCTTTGTCGTTCGTTCTGGCAAACTCTTTGAGGGCCTTGGCAGCTCCGGCAGGGTCGTTGAAGATCACCACTGCCGAGGGGCCGCTCAGGCCTTCGATAGCCGGCAACCCCAGGTCGCTCATGGCTTTGCGGATAAGGGTATTTTTGGCAACGATGATCTCGCCGCCCTTTTCCCGCACCGCCTTGCGGAGCTTACCGGTGGGACCAGCTTCGAGCCCCTGGTAGTTCACCACGAAGAACGAGCCTTCCGCACCCTTGAGGGTTGCGGTGAGCGCCTCGAGGTTTTCGATATTGCGCTTGCTAGGCAAAGTTCCTCCTAGTTGGGCGTAGGGTATAGGGTTAGGGGATGGGCAAAAACCCAGACCACCAACCATCTACAACCAGCCCTCGCTTGGTTTTGGGATTAGGGGGTTCCCAATGGTTATCGGCGAAAAACGCTTCCCTACTAGCGCCTCGGCGAGGAATTAAGGCTTGCGCCACTCGCTGTCTTTGGCTGCCCTTGCAGTCAGGTACGTGACCCTGACAGGACACCAGGGAGGAAGTATACAAAACTACCTGGCTTTTGACAAGTCGGGCTGCTTTATGTTCACTGCCGCCA
>NZ_CALMCQ010000108.1 GCF_937863175.1 uncultured Meiothermus sp.
GCTGGCCCTGACCCTGCCGATTTATTTCTATGCCGGAGCCCACTTCCCCAGGCTGGGCTGGAAGGCCCTGCGCTCCGGCTCACCCGACATGAACACCCTGGTGATGCTCGGCACCGGGGCGGCCTTCTGGTACAGCAGCGCCGTCACCGGGCTGATGAGCTTCGCGCCGGGTTTTCTGCCCGAGAAAGCCCAGCACGTCTACTTCGAGGCCGCAGGGGTGGTGATCACCCTGATTCTGCTGGGCAAATACTTCGAGGCCGTGGCCAAGGGCCGCACCAGCCAGGCCATGAAGAAGCTGCTGGGTTTGCAGGCCAAGACAGCGCGGGTGTTGCGCGACGGGCAGGAACTCGAGACCCCGGTGGACGAGGTGCTGCCCGGCGACCTCATCTCCGTCCGGCCCGGCGAGAAGATCCCGGTGGACGGGGTGGTGGCCTCGGGGCAGAGCTACGTAGACGAGAGCATGATCACCGGCGAGCCCATACCCGCCCTCAAGAGCGAGGGGGCCAAGGTGGTGGGCGGGACGGTCAACCAGAACGGGGCCTTCAGCTTCCGGGCCACCGCCGTGGGTTCTGACACGGTGCTGTCGCAGATCATCCGGCTGGTCGAGAGCGCCCAAGGCTCCAAGCCCGCCATCCAGGGGCTCGCCGACCGGGTGGTGGCGGTCTTCACCCCCATCGTGCTGGGCATCGCGGCCCTGACCGCCCTGGTCTGGCTCTTGTTCGGCGGCGAGAGCGCCGTGAGCTACGCCCTGGTCAACACCGTGGCGGTGCTGATCATCGCCTGCCCCTGTGCGATGGGCCTCGCCACCCCGACCAGCATCATGGTGGGCACCGGCAAGGCCGCCGAGATGGGCGTTCTGTTCCGCAAGGGCGAGGCCCTGCAAACCCTGCAAGAGGCCAGGGTCATCGCCCTCGACAAGACCGGAACGCTGACCAAGGGTAGGCCCGAGCTGACCGACCTAAAAACCCAGGGCTTTGACCAGGCCGAGGTGTTGCGGCTGGTGGCCTCGCTCGAGCAGAAGTCCGAGCACCCGGTGGCCCAGTCCATCGTGAAGGCCGCCAGGGAGCGGGGCCTGGAGCTGACCGAGCCGCTGGACTTCGAGGCCCTGCCCGGCTTCGGGGTCAGCGGGCAGGTGGGCATCTACCGGGTGGAGGTGGGCGCGGATCGCTACATGCTCAAGCTGGGCGTGAGCATCCACCCCTTCCTGGACGAGGCCCAGCGCCTGGCCGACGGGGGCAAGACCCCGCTCTACGCCGCCATCAACGGCCAGCTCGCCGCCGTGATCGCGGTGGCCGACCCCGTCAAGGACGGCACCCCCGAGGCCCTCGCGGCCCTACATCGGCAGGGTTTCAAGGTGGCGATGATCACCGGCGACAACCGCCGCACCGCCCAGGCCATCGCCAAACAGTTGGGCATTGACGAGGTGCTGGCCGAGGTTCTCCCGGACGGCAAGGCCGAGGCCATTAAAGGTTTGCAGGCCGGGGGTCACAAGGTGGCCTTCGTGGGCGACGGGATCAACGACGCGCCCGCGCTGGCCCAGGCCGACGTGGGGCTGGCCATCGGCACCGGCACCGACATCGCCATCGAGACCGCCGACGTGATCCTGATGTCGGGCGACCTGCGCGGCATCCCCAACGCCGTCGCGCTCTCGCGGGCCACCCTCGCCAACATCAAGCTCAACCTGTTCTGGGCCTTCGCCTACAACGTGCTCCTGATCCCGGTGGCCGCCGGGGTGCTGTATCCCGTCAACGGCTGGCTGCTCTCGCCGGTGCTTGCCGGGGCCGCGATGGGGCTTTCCAGCGTCTTTGTGCTCTCCAACTCGCTGCGCCTGCGCGGTTTCCGTCCGCCGCTGCGCGAGGCCAGCCCCGCCCCCCGCAGCGAGCCCCAGCCCGCGACCGCGTGATGCCCATCCTCGAAGCCACCCTGACCTGCCCGCAGTGTGGCGGCAGAACCGCCGCGACGATGCCCACCGATGCTTGTCAGCGCCTCTTCGCCTGCCCCTGCTGCGGGGTCATTCTCAAACCCAAGCCGGGCGACTGCTGTGTGTTCTGCTCTTTCGCAGACGTACCTTGCCCGCCCAAACAGGAGGAACCATGAGCGAAGCCATGCAGGAGAAAGACAAGTCCCTCGGCCTGTTCGTCGCCAGCCTCAAGACCGCCAAGGATAGGGTCAAAGACCGCGAGGCCTTCGTGGCCCGCTCGCAGGCCAAGTACGCCGCCCCCCAGGTGGGCGGCTTTCAGATGCTGGGTCTGGGGGGCTCCTGCGGCAAACCGGCCTTCCTGCTGCCCTTCGCCACCCGCTGGACGCCGGACAAGGCGGAGGCCCTCGAGGCCGTGGCCGAGCGCTTCGGGATGGAGGTGGAGTACGGGGCCTACCCCCACCTCAAGCTGCCCGAGCAGCTCGAGGTCGCCGCCGTCCACGACTGGCTGAACGAGACCCACGTCTACCTGCGGCCCTCCTACGAACGCAAGGAGGAACTCATCCGGGCCATCGCCGAAGCCCTCAAGCCCGCCTGAGTCTCGCCGACGCGCCCACCCCTGTCCCCGGCCCTAGGCCGGGGACTTTCTGCGGGCCAAGCGCCCCCTGAAGCGGTCGGTGGCCCCCTCCCAGTTGCCCTCCACCGCCTCCAGGGCGGTCTCGGCGCGCCCCGAGCGCAGCGAGCGGATGATCAGGGCGTGCTCCTTGACCGACTCCACCGCGTCCTTGGAGTCGAAGTGGGCCAGCTCGAGGCGGCGCAGCTTGGTCTTGAGGTCGGCCAGCACCCCCGCCAGCTCGCGGTTGCCGGAGCGCTCGATCCAGACCTGGTGGAAGCGGTTGTCGGCTTCCAGGGCGGCCTTCGCATCGTGCCGGGCGATGGCGGCGCGGAGTTCGGCGTTGGCGGCCTCCAGCTCGCCCAGCTCGGCCTCGCCCAGCCGGGGCTGGGCCAGCTCGAGGGCGTAGGCCTCCAGCCGCTGCACGATCCCGTAGAGTTCGTCGGCCTGCTCGGCCTTGAGCAGCGCGACCCGCGTCCACTTGTGGGAGGCGGTCTCGACCAGCCCCTCGTCCTCCAATCGGCGCAGGGCCTCCCGCACCGGGGTGCGGCTGACCTCCAGGGCCTCGGCCATCTCGAGGTCGCGGATCGGCTCTCCGGGCCTCAGGGTTCCGTCAATGATCCAGTCCCGCAGTTGCTGGTAGACCTGCTCGCGGGCCAGTTCCCGCTTCACGGTGCGGACGGTTTCGGGCAGTGGCATCGCCGCAGTATACCTCAACCCTTGACTTGTAGTATCAAGTATGTAATATATTGCTACACCAAATGAAGCCCTACCGACAGTCCTCAAGCAGGGAAGGCCCGGCATTTCGGGGAGGCCCGCGTGTTTGACCTCGAGCGCGCCCGCCGCGAGACCCCCGGAGCGTCGCGGGTGCTCCATCTCAACAACGCCGGGGCGGCGCTGATGCCCCAGCCTGTGCTGGACGCGGTGAAAGACCACCTCGACCTCGAGGCCAACTTCGGAGGTTACGAGGCGGCCCGGATGCGCTCGGCCCAGCACAGCGCCGTCTACGCCTCACTGGCCCGCCTGATCGGTGCCGCGCCCGCCGAGATCGCGGTGGTCGAGAACGCCACCCGCGCCTGGGACATGGCCTTCTACAGCATCCCCTTCGCCCCCGGCGAGGTCATCCTGACCAGCCAGGTCGAGTACGCCAGCAACCACATCGCCTACCTGCAGGTGGCCCGGCGCACCGGCGCGGTGGTGCAGGTGGTGCCGGGCGACGAGAGCGGGCAGATCGACCTGGAGGCACTGGAGCGGATGCTGCACGGGAGGGTTAAGCTGGTATCCCTGACCCACATTCCCACCAACGGGGGGCTGGTCAACCCGGCCGCCGAGGTGGGCCGTCTGACCCGCAAGTACGGGGTGCTCTACCTGCTGGATGCCTGCCAGTCGGCGGGGCAGATGCCGCTGGACGTGGCGCAGATCGGCTGCGACCTGCTCTCGGCCACCAGCCGCAAGTACCTGCGGGGGCCGCGCGGCGTGGGCTTCCTGTACGCCCGCCAGGTCGTCCTGGAGACCCTCGAGCCGCCCTTCCTCGACCTCCACGCCGCCACCTGGGAGGCCCCCGAGCGCTACGCCATCGAACCCAGCGCCCGCCGCTTCGAGAACTGGGAGTGCAGCGTCGCCAACAAGCTGGGGCTGGGGGCGGCGGTGGACTACGCGCTGCGCTGGGGCCTCGAGCAGACCTGGCCCCGCGTGCAAGCCCTGGCTGAACAACTGCGCCTGAGCCTTTTGGAGATGCCCGGCTGCACGGTGCTGGATCTGGGCCGGGAGCGCTGCGGCATCGTCTCGTTCAACCTGCGGGGCATCAGCGCCGACCAGGTGCGCCAGGCCATGCTGGCCCAGGGCATCAACGTCAACGTCTCCCGCGCCCCCTCCACGCTGCTGGACATGGGCGGGCGGGGCATTCAAGACCTGGTGCGGGCCAGCGTCCACTACTACAACAGCGAGGCCGAACTCGAGCGCTTCTTGCAAGCTCTGGAGCAACTCAATCGGGTAAGAGCTTAAGGAGGTAGGGTATGAAGCAAATGTTGGTAAGGGGCAGTTGGTTGGGTTTGCTGGGTTTGGCGCTGGGTATGGCAGGTGTGGCCTGGCAACCGGCCCAGGCGCAGGGCCAAGACTTGCTCTCGCGGGTCAAGGCGGCGGGGGTGCTGCGGGTGTCCAACACCCAGGCCAGCCCGCCCTGGAGCATGATTGACGAGAACAAGCAACTGGTCGGCTTCGACGTGGACGTGGCCACCGAGCTGGCCAAGCGCATGGGCATCGCCAGGGTGGAGTTCGTGGCCGGGCGCTTCGCCGACTTCATCGTCGGCATCGAGGCGGGCAAGTACGACATGGTGATCGCCGGGCAGACCGTCACCGAGGAGCGCAAAAAGGCGGTGGACTTCTCCAACCCCTACCAGGCCATCAGCGTCTCGGTCTTCACCCGCCCCAGCCGCGTCGCCCAGTTCAAGAGCGTCGCCGACCTGAACGGCAAGCGGGTGGCGGTGACGGCGGGCACCACCCAGGAGCGCTTCGTGCGCGAGCAGGTGGCCGGGGCCATACCCCGCACCTACGAGAACGGCACCTTGGCCCTGCTGGATGTCTCCTTCGGGCGGGCCGACGCGGGGCTCTTCAACCGCTTCGTGGGCTCGTACCTGGCCCAGCGCAACGGCCTCCTGGTGGCCCCGGCCTTCGACCTGGGGGTCGAACTCAACGCTATGAGCTTCCGCAAGGGCGAGCCCGCCTTCAAGGCCGCCGTGGACAAGGCCCTGGCCGAGATGATCGCCGACGGCACCCTCACCGCCATCTCCAAGAAGTGGTTGGGCGGGCAGGACATGACGGCGGCCCTGGCCAAATACGTCAAGTAAGGGGGGGCGGATGCTCGAGCTGCTGCAACGCGCCGCGCCCTTCCTGCTCCAGGCCCTCTGGACGACCCTCTGGATCGGGGTGGTCTCGTTCGTGCTGAGCCTGCTGGTGGGCCTGCTGGTGGCGGTGGCTCGGATGTACGGCCCCTGGCTACTGCGCGCCCCGGCGGCCGTCTTCGTCTCGGTCATCCGGGGCACCCCCCTCCTGACCCAGATTCTGCTGGTCTACTACGGCCTGCCGCAGTTGGGGGTGACCATCGAGGCCATCCCGGCGGTCATACTGACCCTGGCCCTGCACGCCGGGGCCTACACCAGCGAGGACATCCGGGGGGGCATCCAGTCGGTGGATCGGGGCCAGTGGGAGGCGGGCTACTCCAGCGGCATGACCTTCGCCCAGGTCATGCGGCGCATCATCCTGCCCCAGGCCATCCAGACCATCACCCCCAGCCTGGGCAACCGCTTCATCACCATGATCAAGGAGACCTCGCTGGCCTCGGTGGTGACCGTGGTCGAGCTGACCCGCGTGGCCGAGCAGATCGGCTCGGCCACCTTCCGCTACATGCAGATGTTCGTGATCGTGGCGGTCATATACTGGGCGGTGAACTCCCTCCTCTCGCTGGGCCAGGCCAAACTCGAGGAGCGGATGCGGAGGGCCTACCGATGAGCCACGAGCAGCTTCACGCGGGGGGTGGCCCTCATGCCCACGGCGGGGTCTGCCAGATCCGCGCCGAGAACATCCACAAGCGCTTCGGGCCGCTCGAGGTGCTCAAGGGGGTCTCGCTGACCGTCAACAGGGGCGAGGTGGTGGTGATCATGGGGCCGTCGGGCTCCGGCAAGACCACCCTCATCCGCTGCTTGAACCTCCTCGAGGAACCCGACCAAGGGAAGGTAATGGTCTGCAACCTGGATGTGACCAGCGGCGAAAAACCCCCCAGCCGAACCCGCAGCAACACCATACGCCAGCTCCGGGTCAAGGCCGCGATGGTCTTCCAGTCGTTTAACCTCTACCCCCACATGACTGCGCTGGGCAATACCATCGAGGGGCCGATGCAGGTGCTGGGCATGGGGCGCGAGGAGGCCACCCGCGTCGGCGAGGCGCTGCTAAAGAAGGTGGGCCTTTCCGACAAGCGCGACGAGCACCCCTCGAGGCTCTCCGGGGGGCAGAAGCAGCGGGTCGCCATCGCCCGCGCCCTGGCCATGAGCCCCGAGGTGGTGCTCTTCGACGAGCCCACCAGCGCCTTAGACCCCGAGCTGCACGAGGAGGTCTTGCAGACCATGCGCCAGCTCGCCGGGGAGGGGATGACCATGATCGTGGTCACCCACGAGGTGGCCTTCGCCCGCGAGGTGGCCGACCGGGTGGTGTTCATGGCCGACGGGGTGGTGGTGGAGGAGGGGCCGCCGGGCGAGGTTCTGGTCAACCCCAAGCACCCCCGCACCCGCAGCTTTCTCCGGCTGGTCGAGCACTAGGCCAGTGACAGCCGACGCACCCCAGCTTTCCGGTCGGGCGCGGCGGCTTCGGGCCTGGGCGCGATCCGCCGTCAGAACTTGAGCCGGGCCGACTCGTCCCGCATCAGCGCAGCGGGCACCCCCGCCCCCCTCAATAGCGCCGAAGTAACGCCTTCATCTGGGCGATCTCCGACTCCTGAGACCGCACGATCTCCCGGCACAGGTTGATGATCTCCGGGTCGGTAAGGGAGGCCTCCCGGCACATCAGGATAGCGCCGGAGTGGTGGGGGATCATCGAGCGCAGGAACTGCGCGTCACCGACGGCGGCCTGCGTCCGCATGGCCGCGAAGCTGGCCGCAAAGACCACGACCGCGCCGACGATCACCGCCGCGTTGGCCCGCCGCGAGGGGAACATCGAGCGCATGGTGTAGGTCATGATGGCGGCCATCGGGGCGAGCATCATCAGGGTCATGTATGTGTTGTTGAGGTTCAGGTAGAAGTGGCTCAGGCTGGCGATCATGGTGTACATGACCAGATACATGATGACGTAGTTCACCGCCAATTCGGCGGCCAGCCTCCCGTAACTTCCTCTGCCGTGCGACCCGTCGCGTGCCTGCACCTCAACCCCCTACGCGGCCTCGAAATTCGGACTTCGTGCCCCGGTGCGAGTGTCGCCGCCCCGCCTGTTTACTGGCTGAGACCGCGCTGAGAGTTTTGCCGCCCGCCTCCTCAAAGGTCTTGCCTGAGGGTTTCGGCGGTGCTCGCGGCTCCGCCAGCGGCGAGCTTTGGCCCCGTCGGCGATCCGCGCGACGGCGGGAGTCAGCCCGAAAGCCGCTCTCAGAGCGGTTTCCACGAATACCCGTTGCGGCGGTTTTTGCCGCGCCGGGTAGACTACGGCGCTCCGCGAGCGCCGTAGTGGT
>NZ_CALMCQ010000109.1 GCF_937863175.1 uncultured Meiothermus sp.
ATTATGTATTCTGGAGTCCCCCACCCCCGGACGGTCGGCGAAAACGCGTCTCCCTTCGGTCGGGTTTCGAATCTGGTATGAAGCCGCTGCAAGCTGCGGCTTCAAAAGGCCTGGATTGTCTATCGTCTATCGGGCTCGGTTCAGGTTCAGGCGCACCTGCTGGGCCCGTCCCGGCTCGGCGCGCACCTCGCGCACTTCCACCCGAAAACCGGGGGCCAGTGCCACTACCTGCAGGGTGCCGGGTTCCACATCATCAATGCGCAGGAGACCACCCCGGGTCTGACCCACCTCGCGACCATCTATAAAAATGCGAGCATCTACGTTGGTGAAGACCTCGAGGGTGCCGCGCAGGGCTTGCAGGTTGGCATTCACCGGCACGGTCTGGCCGCTGCCCACCCCCACCGAGGTGCGGAAGCCCTGGAAGCCGCCCAGGCGCAGCTCGATATCGTAGCGGCCCGGCTGCACGGTCAGGTTGAGGGGGGTACTGCCCACCACCCGGCCCCCCACCAGCACCTGTGCGCCCTGCGGGTTGGAGTTGATTTGCAGCAGACCGTTCTGCACCACCGGGGTCAGGCTGGCATTGACCACAGCGGTCTCACCTGGGCGAACCTGCACCGAAGTTCGGAATGCCTGGTGGCCGCCCAGGCGCAGCTCGAGATCCACACGCCCTGGACGCACTACGATATTAAGGGGGGTACTGCCCACCACCCGGCCCTCTACCAGCACCTGTGCACCGCCGGGAGTGGAGTTCACGCTGAGGGTGCCGGTGCTTGGCTGGGGTTGTGGCACCGGCGTCACCGCCGCCCGCCCTACGATGAAGAAGGCTACATTGGAAACCCAGTCCTGTTGTGGGAGAGGGGTTACGACAATGGAGAGCGCCCTGGCCAGGTTGTCCGCACCCTGTACACTGACCTGTCCGGTCTGGATGTTGGCGATCTGCGCCAGTGAGAGTGGCTGGCGACTGGCTACGGCCAGAACCCGGTCTTGCCCCTCGGGGCCACCCACATCCAGGGTGTAGCGTGCGCCCGCAGCGGGCGGGAAGATGCGGGTTTCTCCCCCCCGCAAGAAGTTATTTTGATCGAGGGCGTTGGGTAGAATCAGGCCAATTTCGCCGGTGGATTTGACACTGAAGATGTACACATGGGCATCCTGGTTGACCTGCACCGAGACCCGGATGCGCTCGCCAATCTGATACACCGGGTTGCCGGTCTTGCCGGGGTCTTTGTCCACCCAGACCCGTACCTGCAAATCGGTGGGCACCGGGTTGACGATAATACCCTGGGGGCTTAGTTCTGGTGCCGCCAGAACCATGCTCGAGAGTAGAAGTCCTATTGCCGAGATAAAGAAATTTCGCTTCATGTATGGCCTCCTTACCCCCAGGGTAAGATACACCGTCTGGCAGGCATGAGAAGCGATTCAGCCAAAGTTAACTCTGGCATTGAGCAAGTCTTTAGCCGCTATGACTCAAAAGGCCAGGCCAGAATCAGCCCTCGAGCCCCGCTGTTTGACGGGATGCTGGAGTACCAGTTGGTCGCCAGGGTTGCCGTGTCCGACGCAGCTATCCGCTACTGGCTATCCGCCATCAGCGACTTTTGCAGGAAGCCTACGGCCTCATCCAGCGTTCTGACGAAGCGAATCTGGGGGTGCACCCGGTGCTCGTAAGCCAGCTCGGCGAAGCGTTGGCCGTAGGCGTTGAAGTCAGGTAGCACCAGAACCGAGCGAATCTGGTAGTTGACCAGCTTTTGAAAAAGTTCCCCGGCAAAACCTGTGCGCAGATCGAAGAAGGTTTGAGGCAACTCATCGGCCAACAAGATCAGGCCATCTGCGCCCATACCCATCTCAATCACATCAGGGATATCCTGCACCGATAGAAGCGATAGGCCCGGGTTTGGAGCGACCAGAATGTTCACTGCACACCCCCTGCACGGAAGGCTGCACTCACCACTTCCTGGGCCTCGCCCATCACGCGCTCGAGGTGCTCAGGCCCCCTGAAGCTCTCGGCATAAATCTTGTATACGTCCTCAGTTCCGGAAGGCCGGGCGGCAAACCAGGCATTCTCGGTCACCACCTTGAGCCCCCCAATGGGCTCGTTGTTGCCAGGGGCACGGGTCAGTTTGGCGATGATGGGCTCACCCGCCAGTTCTGTAGCCGGGACCATCTCGGGTGTCAGGTTGGACAGCGCTTGCTTTTGAGCAGCATTCGCCTCTGCGTCCATGCGGCTGTAGGCCGAAGAGCCAAACCTGGCTGTCAGCTCATGAAAATGCTGGCTGGGTGATCTGCCGGTCCTGGCCAGAATCTCCGCCGCCAGCAAGCCCAGGATGATACCGTCCTTGTCGGTGCTCCAGGCCGAGCCATCCCTGCGCAAGAACGAGGCACCGGCGCTTTCTTCACCCCCAAAGCCAAGGGTTCCACCCGCCAGCCCCTCCACGAAATACTTGAAACCCACCGGCACTTCCACCAGCCTCTTGCCCAGGCTACGGGCCACCCGGTCAATCATGCTGCTGCTGACCAGGGTCTTCCCGACGCCCATGTCCGCACGCCACTGCGGACGGTTCTGATAGAGGTAATAGATGCAGACCGCCAGGTAGTGGTTGGGGTTCATCAGGCCCTCGGGGGTAACGATGCCATGCCGGTCGGCATCAGGGTCGTTGCCAATGGCCACATCGAATTTATCCTTGAGCCCGATCAGCGAGGCCATAGCGTAAGGCGACGAGCAGTCCATGCGAATTTTGCCGTCTTTGTCCACCGTCATGAAGGAAAAGCTGGGATCAATTCGTTCGTTGACAATGGTCAGGTTCAGGCCAAAATGCTCGGCGATCTGCTGCCAGACGGCCAGCGACGAACCACCCAGGGGGTCAACCCCAATCCGAACCCCCGCCGCCTTGATGATCTCTATATCAATGATGCTTTCCAACTGACTTACATAGGGCGTGACAAAATCGAACTCCTGAACGGACTTCAGGGCCTGGCTCAGCGGCCAGCGTTTCACCCTGGTGTACGGACTCCAGTCCGTCCCGAAGGGGATCGTCCCGCTGGTGTACGGACTCCAGTCCGTCCCGAAGGGGATCGTCCCCCTGGTTAGACCATCCAGCAGAATTTGATTGGCCCGCTCCTGCACCGCCTTGGTCACGCTGCTATCGGCAGGGCCACCACTCGGTGGGTTGTATTTGAAGCCGCCGTCCTGCGGTGGGTTGTGGCTGGGCGTGATGACGATGCCATCGGAGAGTCCGCTGCTTCTGCCCCGGTTATGTTCCAGAATGGCGTGCGATACCAACGGCGTAGGCGTGTAGCCGCGTCCTTTCTCCACCCGCACATCCACCCCATTGGCCGTGAGCACTTCCACCGCCGTGATCCAGGCGGCTTCGGAAAGAGCATGGCTGTCCATCCCGATGAAGAGTGGCCCGCTGATGCCCTGCTCGGCCCGGTACTCGGCCACCGCCTGCGAGACCGCCAGAATGTGGGCCTCGTTGAAGGTTCCGCTAAAAGAGGTTCCCCGGTGCCCGCTGGTTCCAAAGGCCACGCGCTGGGCTGGGTTCTGGGGGTCAGGCTGGATAGCGTAGTAGCTGCTGACCAGCCGGGGAATGTTGACCAGAATGCTGTATGGTGCGGGTTTGCCAGCCAGGGGATGCAGCGACATAAAGGCTCCTTATTCATGTAGGAGTCTATTCCAGACGAGCAGAGTTGAGCAACGTGGGTTTGCATGAAGCTGGTGCCCTAGTAGAAATGCCGTTTGGCAGTTGGCGACAATGAAAGTGCGAATCTGTCATGCGTGGCGGCCTACTCTGAGAGGTGACCACTCAAACCCAAGCGCATCAGATTCTTTGCTTGACAGGCTCTGCATAAACACGGCGCTAACGCTGCGTTCAGAATGGCAGCGGCTTTATAGATGTCGCAATGACGAAGATATACGTTCCAGCCGCCATTGCGAGGAGACCACAGGCCGATGTGGCAATCCAGGAGAGGATAAACCCGGCTTGACTTGCGGGGTGAACTGGAGTGCTTCCCCTTCGGCAGGCTCAGGGCAGGCTCCTTCGGCAACCGCCTCAGAGAGGACAATCACATAGCCAAAGATGGCATGGCCTACTCCATAGACTGGACAATAACATTGCCGAGAATGGCATGGCCGACTCCATAGCGTGGGACTAACGATCATCTTGGCCAATAAACTGCTTCCGCCAGCCCTGCCCGAATCCCAGCTCCTGTTCAGGCTTCAGGCTCTAGAGTCTGGAACAGGCCTACGACGAACTCAGGCTTTCGACCTTCAGTAGACCCTCAACCTGAGAGTTGCGACAAACCAGCAAGCAAAACCCTGCAAAGAAAATCAACCTTACCTCGATTACGCCCTTCCCGAGCCCACTTCCTGACCCCCTTGCAACTGCTCTGCCCTATCGGCTACGTACTCAGCAAAGGGCATGGCAGCGGTCCAGGCCGGTGAGATGGCGTTGAGCACGTGCAGGCCCTGGTGGTTGCCCTCGATCATAAAATCCATCACCAGTCTTTTGTCCTGGTGGTCGTAAAGCTGGGCGCGGATGCCCGGACGGCCCCAGGTGCGGTAGTTTTCCGGCTTGACACCCTCCAGCAGCGCACTGGCCTGGGAGACCAGGTAAGCCTGGGAGTATTTTTTGATCTCCTCCAGGGCAATCCCCCTGAAGTTGAAATCGTTGCGGAAGAACAAAATCGCCTCGTCGCGCAGGATCGAGAGGGCCTCGAGGGCATCGAAGCCCTTTAGACCCTGGTAGTTTTCGCGCCAGAAAGCCGGAATTGCAGTCGGTCCAATTTTGGCCTGGCCATCCACGGTAACGGTGAAATGGACGCCCAGAAAGGTGCTGCGCAGGTCGGGTACCGGATAAATGTTGGTTTTGAGTGAACCTGCTGGCTCGGAGCCGTAGACATACAGACCCTTGAAGGGCAGGATTCGATACCGGAGGCCCACCCCAAAATCGTGGGCTACCCGGTCAGCGTGCAGGCCCGCCGCATTGACCACAAAACCCGCACTATAGACGTCCTGGGGGGCGATGACATCGTTGCCCCGCCGCCCCTGATACGGACTATCCAGCCGGATTTCAATCCCCTCGGACTGGCAGTCCGAGGCGACCGCAGCCATACACTCCCTGGGGTCTACGGTGGCGGTGCTGGGCGACCACAGAACCATCTGGGTAGATTTGACCCTGGGCTCGATTTTTTTGGCCTCCTCGAGCGAAATCAAATAGGTCTCCACTCCGTTTACGTCGCCCCGGCGCTTGAGCTCGTACAGCCCTTCCACCTCCTGCTCGTTCTTGGCTACCACCAGCTTGCCGCAGGGGTTAATTTTCAGGCCACGCTCCAGCACAAACTGCTTCCAGCGGGCGTTGCCATCGCGGGTGAAACGGGCCCGGAGCGAGTCGGCGGCGTAATAAAACCCCGCGTGCAACACCCCCGAGTTGCGCCCCGAGCCATGCAGGGCCAGCTCTTTTTCCTTTTCCAATACCACAATTTTTGCATTACGGTGGCGCTTTTTGAGTTCCAAAGCGGTCGTGAGGCCCACAATGCCCCCACCGATGACCAGGTAGTCGCAGGTTTTCATCCCAACCATTCTATTCTTGAAATGGGCGGGTCTCGGTTCAGGGATTGCTGTTCTCGGGGTTGACAATGCGCCGGGTAGGGTAAGGAATCTCGATACGCTCGGCATCCAGGCGCAGTTTGATGCGGCGGCGGAACTCGCGGCCAATCGCCCACTGTTGTTTGGGCTTGGTGTTGAACAACACCCGGATAACGATGCCGGACTCGGCGAGCTGCTGGATGCCCAGCATCTCGGGGGCCTGGTCGGTAAACTTATCCTTCCACTCAGGGTTGTGGTAGAAAGCCTCGGCTTCCGTGCGTACCACCTCCAGAGCCTTGTCTACCGGTGTTTCGTAGGCTACTGAGACATCCACCACCGCCCGCGCCCAGTCGCGGCTCATCACCGTGACCTGCTGGATGGTGGAGTTGGGAATGAAGTGTACCCGGCCCTCGAGGTCGCGCAGCACCGTAACCCGCAGGTTAAAACGCTCCACCCCGCCCGAAAGCTGGTCTACCGTGATCACATCGCCCACCCCGTACTGGTCCTCCAGCAGGATAAAGAATCCGTTGAGTACATCCCGGATCAGGTTTTGTGCTGCCAGCGAGATGCCCAGCCCCACCACCCCGGCCCCCGCCAGCAGCGCGGTTACGTTAAGGCCCAGGTTGGACAGTACCAGCAACAGCCCAAAAACCACAATAAATACCTGCAAAACCGCCTCGAGCACCCCCTTGAGGGTCTGGGCCCGCACCTGCTGGCGGCTAAACTCCCCATTTTCTACCGGTATCCGCTGCAAAAGGCGGGGAACCAGGCGAAGGGCCAGCGAGGTCGCCCCAATAATCAAGAGCACGGCCAGGCCCCGCTCGCCCAGCCAGCCCGACAGGTTCTGGCCCCAGCTACGAAGGGGCTCGAGTTCGGCCTGCCAGACGTGTACCGCCAGCGAGGCCACCATCACCCCGGTCAGGCCCCACCACAGCCAGCCTGCCCAGCGCCAGTAGCGGTCATCCCGGGTGTCGGGCGTCAGTCTGGCCAGCCAGCCCGCAAGGCCGGCCCCCGCCCGCCCTACCCAAAAACCCAGGATCAGCAGGCCGATACTGATCAGAGTGTCTAGCCAGAGGCTCGAGGTCTCCATAATCTCAAATCCCTTCTACTTTCTGCCCTACCCGGTCAGTCGGGCGATCCCGGCGCGCACCCTTTCTACCAGGCTGGCCTCCACCACGCTCTTAGCCTTGCGGATGGCGCTGTGCACCGCCCTCCCATCGGCAGAGCCATGTCCGATAAATACCGAACCTTCCACGCCCAGCAGAGGCATCGCCCCGTACTCTGCCGGATCCATCTTAGCCCGCAAACCCTGCAAGGCAGGTCGTACCAGCAACGCCCCCAGCCTGGTGATCACAGAACCACTGCTCAGGGCTTCCCGCACCCATTTGAAGATGGTACGGGCCTCGCCTTCGGAAAGCTTGAGCACCACATTGCCGGTAAAACCATCGGTTACCACAATATCGGTACTGCCCTTGAATATATCGCTCCCCTCAACATTGCCATAGAAGCGGATGCCCGGCGTAGCCTTGAGCAGGGGAAAAGTTTGTAAGGTGAGTTCGTTGCCCTTTTCTTCTTCCTCGCCAATCGAGAGCAGCCCCACGCTGGGGTTCTGGACTCCCTGGGCTTGGGCATAGGCTGTGGCCATCACGGCAAACTGCACCAGCCACTCGGGCTTGCAGTCTACGTTGGCCCCGCCATCGGTCAGATAGGTGCGGCCTTTCTCGCTGGGCAACTCAATCAACAAAGTGGGACGGTCTACCCCCTGTATACGCCCCAGCCCAAACAAGGCCGAGGCCAGCGTGGCCCCGGTGTGCCCCATCGCCACCGTCGCCGAAGCCTCGGTTTGCTTTACCAGTTCCATGCAGATATTGATGGACGCCCGACGCTTCTTACGCACGTCGGTGGCCTGGTCTTGCATGGTGATATATTCGGGCGCTTCCGCGATGGGCAGGTCGCCCCCCTGGTTTTTCAGCTCCTGTTTCAAAACCGAGGTCTGGCCGACCAGAACAACCGGAATCCCCTGTTTGTGGGCCAGGAGTGCGCCTTCCACCGTAACCCTGGGGGCATGGTCGCCCCCCATTGCGTCTAGGGCAATTGGCTTCATGGGATACAGCCTAAGGCCCAAAGCGAAAAGCCGAAAGCCCGGTTAGGGCTGCCTTTAGCGGCGCTTGTTGCGGTGAGTAAAACACTTTCGGTTTATGGCTTCCGAAAAATCGTTCCTGGAGAAATCGTACAGGCATTGGTTCTTCCCCGACCAGCAGGGGCCAGCAAGGCCGCAGGGAGCTTCTTCTTTGCCGACCGTGTGGGGATGGTGGTCGTTCACCACGCTACCGGCATGGCCTTGTGACCCCGGATCACGAATCCGCCGCTGTACTCTACCCGGTCAGTTGCCAGTTGGATGTTTGGCAGCCGCTTTAGCAAGGTCTGGAACGAAATTTGAAGCTCGAGGCGGGCCAACGGCGCACCGATGCAGTAGTGGATGCCCAGCCCAAAGGTCAGGTGGGGGTTCTCGGCTCGAGTCAGGTTGAGTTGGTCGGGGTTGGAAAATTTGCCTGGGTCGCGGTTCCCCGAGGCATACATCAGGGCCACCTCCTGGCCGCGCCGCAGTGGAATGCCCTTGAAGTCGAAGTCGTCCAGCACCCAGCGCTCAAACATCGGCAAGGGTGTATCGTAGCGCAACATCTCCTCCACCCCCAGTTTGAAAAAGTCGGGTCGGTTTCTAGCTGCGGCCTCCCTGGCCTGCTCCATCTGCTCGGGGTTGCGTGCTAGGGCCAGAAAGCCAGCAGTGGTACCGTTGACGGTGGCTTCGTGACCCGCGTTCAAAAGCAGAATGCAGTTGGCGACCAACTCATCGGGGGTGAGCTTCTCCCCCTGCTCCTCCACTTCCACCAAAGCCGAAATCAGGTCGTCGCCGGGCTTACCGCGACGTTCATCGGCCAGCTTTTTGATATACCCGGAAAACTCCACCACCGCCTGGTTGGCGTCTCTGGCCTGCTCGTCGGTGTAGCCAAGCTCGTAAAGCCTGACGATTCGGGCCGACCAGGGGCGCAAGAGTGGGCGATCTTCCTTCGGTACGCCCAACAACTCGGCAATAACCGCCACCGGAAGCGGCTCGGCGTAATCGCTCAGCAGATCCATCCGGCCCCGATCCTCTGCCCGATCCAGCAAATCATTTACGATCTGCTGGATTCTGCCGCGCAGGCCCTCCACCCGCGCCGGGGTGAAAGCTTTCATCATCAGACTTTTCAGGCGGGTATGTTTGGGGGGCTCGCTATCGAGCATGTGGTCGGACTGGAATTGGTCGAAGTCCGCCGTGAGGGGGCTGGGTGGGGGCCAGCCCAGCTCGTCGCGGGAGAGAATATGGGTAATCGAGCGCCCCAGCCGCTTGTCGCGCAACAGGTTGGAAATATCCTCGTAGCGCAGAAAAAAAACCTTGTTCCAGACTTCATCGTAGAACACCGGCAGGTTCTCCCTGAGCCTGTTCAGGGTGGGGTAGGGGTCGTAGACAAAAGCCGGATCGTTGAGGGCGAGATGATGGGTTTGCATGGGTGCAAGAATAATCCCCCCAACCTTCCTTGTTGTGAGGGATCAAACAACCCCCTCCTGGCAGCAGGGGGTGCAGGGCAAGAGGTTTTAGGCGTTTACAGACACGTGCTTGTTCAGGCGGGCTACAAAGTTGCCCTTGGGGGCTGCGCCCACCATCACTTCAACCGGCTGACCATTTTTGAACAGGATGATGGTGGGAATGCTCATCACCCGGAACTTCATGGCAGTCTGGGGGTTGGAGTCTACATCCAGCTTGGCCACTTTCACTTTGCCTTCGTACTCTTTGGCCAGGTCTTCCATGACCGGGGCCACCATACGGCAAGGCCCACACCACTCGGCCCAAAAATCTACCAGCAACAACTGATTGTCCTTGAGGGTTGCGTCAAAGTTGGCGTCGTTCACTTCGATGGGTTTGGCCATATTCATTTTCCTCACTGCGAGCCACCCGGCTCTTTCGCCTTCACACTCTAACACTCCTGTTCGGGAGTAGGGGAAGCCGGTACACTTTTTTTAATGCAGAAAGTTAATTTATTGGGTACGCCAGAATACATCCACGCCCTGGAGCTGTGGAATCAGGGTCAATTTTGGGAGGTACATGAAGCTCTGGAGCCCCTGTGGCTAAAGCTTTCCGGGCTAGATCGTGAGCTGACCCACGGCATTATACTTCTGGCCGCCGCTTTACACAAAGCCAGAACCAGTGAGCGGGGTGGCTGGCGCAACTTTGACAAGGCTCTGAAACGCCTGCACAGCATTCCCGAAGTTTATCAGGGTATC
Source organism: uncultured Meiothermus sp. (assembly GCF_937863175.1). Classification (GTDB taxonomy): domain Bacteria; phylum Deinococcota; class Deinococci; order Deinococcales; family Thermaceae; genus Meiothermus. Next base: position 9,899 of record NZ_CALMCQ010000109.1, read on the forward strand.
CGGGTAGCTGAGTTGATTCAGGAAGTCCGGCGGAAGCTCGAGAGGTCTTCCTATCACCCTGGGTTTCCACTTTTATGAGGTGGTCTGATCCTCGAGGGTGGCCTCGAGCGCATTTTTCTTGACCGAAGCAATACCATTCTCCATTGCGCCGGGTGAGCTATACATCTCGCTACGCCCGATTTCCTGGTGGTTGGCGGCTTTAAGCACGAAGTAGGGAGAGCCGTTGCTGGCGGTACGGCGCTCGTAACGCTCGTCCAGGGGCGCGTTCTCCCTGACTGAGGCTATAGCGTTCAAGGCCCCATCTTTGCTCTTGTAGCGCTCGCTGGTAAGGATGGGCTCGCCATTACCAGCCTTGAGGTTGAACATATACTGCTTATCAGACGCGAGTGTGAGCACAAACTTAGCTGCCATGCATACCTCCTAAAATGGGTCTGGCACAGTCATGCTACCCGATCTGTATGCAGGAGATATGCAAAGGCTTCAGCCATCCAGCCACCCCACCGCCCATACCGCTCCCTCGCGCACCTCGAGCCTGATAGCCCGCAACGGCCTGTCTGCCGGGCCCCCCTGGAGCGATCCATCGGCCTTGAAGCGGCTGCCGTGGCAAGAGCACTCTATCCGTTGCTGGCGGTCGGGCAAGGGCACGGTGCAGCCGGCGTGGGTACAGGTGCGGGAGTAGGCGGTGAGATAGATCTGCTCGCTCACCTTGAGCACGCGGGGGTTGACCTGCTGCGGTATCGGCACCCGCACCAGCAGCGCGGGCTCGCTGGCGAACCGAAACTCGAGGTCAGCCCAAATTTCCGATAGCCGGATCAGTTCGCCAATTCGCACTGCCGGTAGCGGGGTGGCTTGACTCAGCACCTGGCCACCCACCAGAGCCAGGGCGCTGCCCAGGATAGCTTTGTTGGCATCTCGCCGGTTCATCAATGTCCCCTCCTTCAAACAACAGCAGGAGGCTTACACCCCCTGCCTGTTGGTTGGTTTGATCAGGCCAACGCCAGGGTATCGTCGGGGTGGTTCCAGGGCACCTCGGCACGGCTGCGCAATACTTCCAGGGCTTCCTGCTCACTCATCACGGGGTTCTGGAAGCGGATGCCCAACGCACGGGTCATCAGGGTAAAGTTGAAGGTATTGTCTATTAGCCCGATGCGAGCAGAGTTGACCCCACGCCCATAAACCCCAAACAGGGTTGGGCCTGCGGTGTGCTGGCCGGAGTTCCAACCGATGTTGGGGCGGTTGACCTGGGCTGCATCGGTCTGGCGCATTACCCAGGACAGGGTGTTGGCGGGCTGGATTCCCCGTACCACCGTATCGGGCAGGAAAACCCGCTGGGTGATGGCCGCCACCACGGCCTGGGCTTGTTCGGGGGAGAGGGCAGTCCCTTTGACGCTACGGTACAGCTCGGTTACGCCTTCCACCGTGGGCTGGCTACCCAACCTGCCCAGCATGAACTCAATCGAGCCCTTCTCGTTCTTAAGCAAGTCAATGCCCACGCTGCCAGCCCGATACACCGACCCGGCCCCATACAAAGCAGGCGCACCGCAGACATGATCCGAACCGATAATCAGCAGGGTATCGGGGTTCTGATCTACAAAGTTCATCACCACCTCGAGAGCCTCGTCAGCAGCCAGGATATCCCACATGGCAGCCGCGGCATCGTTGAGATGGTTGGCGTGGTCAATGCGAGCTGACTCCACCTGCAACACAAAGCCCTCGCGTTTACCGGCCAGAATCGGCAGGGCTTTGCGGGTCATGGCGGCCAGGCTGGGCACGTTCACGTTCTGGAAACGGCGGTCTACCTCGTAGGGCACGTGGCTGGTGCTAAACACGCCCAGCAGTTTGGAAGCATTGGCTGCCTCCATCTCGGCAGGGGTTCTGGCGATCGCATAGCCTTTGGCTGCGTACTCGGCATACAGATCTTTCCGGTCACGGCGCACCGCAGGGTCGAAGAAGCGCTGGCCCCCGCCCAGGTACACCTCAGCGCCAAACTCCAGGTACTGCTCGGCAATCTGCTCTTCGGCATTGCGGTCGGGGTTGGATACGATGAAGCCCGCAGGGGTGGCGTGGGTAACGGTGGAGGTCGTTACCAGTCCCACTGCCTTGCCCTGTTGCTTGGCCAGGGCAAAAATGGGGGTGAGTTTGCGCCCGTCCACATGAATCGCCAGACCACCGTTCACCGTCTTGACCCCGGTGCTCCAGGCGTTGGAGGCGGCACTGGACTCGGTGACGAAGCTGGTCAGGCTATTGGTGTTTTGTAGTCCGTTTATTCCGGTAGATAGAAAGCGCTCGAGGGCCATCGGCTTGCCCAGAACCCGGCGCGCATAAAACTGGGCAATCGCATAATCCTCCCAGCCCATCCCGTCGTAGGCAAAGAATATCAGGTTACGGGCACGGGTCAGAATGGGGGGTTGATTGGCCTGGGCCTGCTGAGCCTGGGCCGTGAGTGCTCCAGCAACCCCGGCCACCACACCTGCTTTGATAAGCTCTCTGCGTTTCATAGCATCATCCTCCAAAAGATATGCTTGCCCTGAGGTGTCAGAAGGAGGTCAGGGAGTGAGATATAGATTTCCCGCCGCTCGACCCTGGTTTTGACCCATAGGCGTGGTGATCTTCGGCCAGACCCCGCACTCAGTCCCTCCCATGTTCTGGGCAGGCCTCGAGGTTGAACCCGGCACCGCTGGCTCAGGTTATAGCTTCGGGATAGACACCGCCCCCAGAAAAATCGCCCCGGCTGTAACCGGCTGCGGCTTTTACAAATACCCGATCTACTCACTCTTCTGCCAGGCCGGAAAGCTTACGGCCTTTGAGCTAAAGCGGTAGGCTATTGGCCGTGAACGCCTATACCTACGCCTATCGGGGGGGCCTGATCGAAAACCGTCACAAGGTCTCGCTGGCTATTGTTGACCCCACCGGACGATTGCTGGCCTATAGCGGCAACCCCCATCTCTGGGCCCACCTGCGCTCCTCGGCCAAGCCCTTCCAGGCTCTGGCCCTCTACCGGAGCGGGGCTATCGAGCGCTTTGGCATCACCCCCGCCGAGGTCGCCCTGACCTGTGCCTCCCATGATGGAATGGAACAACATGTAGCCATTGCCGGTAACTATCTGCGCAAGATCGGACTGGATGCCAGCTATCTGGCCTGTGGCGCCCACCTGCCTTTCGATCCCGCTTCGCGCAAAGCCTTACAGCAAGCCGGTCAGCCGGCTACCGTCCTGCACAACAACTGCTCGGGAAAGCATACCGGCATGGTGGCTGCCGCACTGGCAATGGGGGCCGACCCCAGGGGCTACGAGCAGCCCGAACATCCGGTTCAACAGCTAAATTTACAGACTTTGCGCGACCTCTCGAGTTTCAACCAGATTTCCTACGGGGTGGATGGGTGCAGCGTCCCCACCTTTGTGCTACCCCTGGCCTCCGCAGCCCGCATGTTTGCATTGTTAGCCAGACCCGAGGCCGCGCCATTCGAGTATCGAGAAGGTCTGGGAGCGGTTTTTCGGGCCATGCGGCAACACCCCGACCTGGTGGCTGGCCCTCAGAGCATTGATACGGTGCTGATGCAGACTCTGCCCGGTCTGGTATCCAAGCGCGGAGCGGATGGCTACTACGGTATGGCCTTGCGGGATACCCGCTGGGGAGAGATTGGGATTGCGCTCAAGGTTGAGAGTGGCTCCAACGAGGCTCGAGAGCCGATGGTCGTCCGGCTACTGGAGGAGCTGGGCCTTCTCTCACCGGAGGTGGCGCTGGAGTGGCGCAGACCGCTGATTCGGAATGTGCGCAGGCTCGAGGTGGGTTATCTGGAGGCCAGGCTCGAGCTGTCCTGGCTGGACAGCGCCTCGGTTTCAGCGGTGTAAGGTTCAGGCGAAGAGTCTTTCTCCAAAGTGCCATTGCTGTTGCGCCTGACGCCGCTTTTCGTTATTGCCCTTCAGCAAGTTCTGCCCTGGGTCTGATCCGTCAGGTAAGCTAGCCCGGATGCAGAGCGAGTTTGTGGATGAAGTGTTGAGCCGCCCACCGCTGGTTCTGGGCGTAGACCCGCGTCCGGCATTGCACGGGAGCAGTCCCCTGGCACATATTCGCAACTACTCGCTGGAACTGCTGGAAGCCCTGGCCTCGAAGGTGTGCGCCGTGAAGTTTCAGGCCGCTTTTTTTGAAGCCATGGGGCCGCAAGGTTTTGCCCTGATGCATGAGCTGATTGCCGGAGCCAGGGTGCTCTCGCTGCCGGTGATTGTGGATGCCAAGCGGGGCGACATCGGTTCGTCCGCCGAAGCCTATGCCAGGGCTTACCTGGAAACCTATCCTGGCTCGGCCCTGACGGTGAACCCTTATCTGGGCAGCGATGCCCTGGAACCCTTTTTCAAAGTAGCCCGGCAGTCCGCAGGGGCGGTCTTCGTGTTGGTCAAGACCTCCAATCCCGGCTCGAGTTTATTTCAGGATCTGGCCCTCGAGTCCTCTGGTGTCTTGTACCAGGCGGTCGCGGATTATCTAGCCATACAGGCCGAGCAGCAGCGGGTGGGCAACTGGTCGCGCATCGCGGCGGTGGTAGGTGCAACCTACCCCAAGCAGATTGGCGAGATTCGGGGCCGCTTGCCGCATTCGTTGTTGCTGTTGCCGGGGTTGGGAGTCCAGGGGGGTGGGGTCGTCAAAGGTTCGGGTCTGCTCAATTCGGCCAGCCGCGCGTTGTACTATCCCGGCGGGCAGCCCAATCTAGAGGAGGCGGTTCGTCAGGCCGGGTTGTACCTGGAAGCGCTGGCTTAACCCTGCCAGTGGAAAACGCGATGGGAGCCCCTGATGACATCAGATTAAACCCGGACTGGCTTGCGGTTGTACTGCGGTCAGAGCAACCAACGGGACGATTATGGCAAACCCCCCGATCGGGGGCTTTTTCAGGTATGGTTTATCGGGACTGGCCTACGCCAGGAGCCAGCTGAAGCGGTGTTGGGAGGCGTAGCCAGATAAACTCGTTGGGGTCTCTGACCTCTGCTCCCCGCCCGCCGGTGGCGGGAAAATTGTTGTCGTTGGTAACCAGAATGGTATTGGCGTCCAGCACAATCACCGCCTCAATGGTGAAGAACGGAAAGCGGAAATTGCCTTCGCGGGTGTGACGGGAGAGGCCCCGCGGATCTGCGATGTTAAGCAGGTCTACCAGCAGCTCCTTAACAAAGACCCCGTTGGCGTCACGGCGGGTCAGGTCTATGCGAAATATCCGTTTGAAAAGGGCCTCGTCACCCTGGCGTCCATCGCGCTCAATCACCAGATACTCGTTTTCGTTGATCACCGCGATCTCTCCAATGGCATGGCCCGGGTCATCAAGCGGGTAGCGGCCTACCAGTCCCACGAAACGGCGGTTGACTGGATCTACCTCCATCAGCCTTACCGTGCCTGCCGGATCGCCCACCACGGTACCCTCGAGCATGGCGAAGATGCGGCTTCGGGCAGGGTTGCTGGTCATGCCCTCGAAGCCACGGGTGCGGGGCAGGTTGGCAGGCCAGGGCTGTCCTGGGGCTACCGGATTAATGATCAGACTGGGGTGTTCAGGAGCCCGTACCTGGTCACTGACTGGATTTCTACCGGCGCCAAAATCGGGCGTAGCTATCGGAGGTGCCAGTAGAACCCCATTCGCATCGAAATGAAGCAGGAAGGGGCCAAACTCCTCACCAACCCAGAAGCTGCCATCGGCAGCAACCACCAGGGACTCGGGGTCAAAGTCGTAGCCGGTCAGGCGGCGGTCAGGGGTGTTTTCGTTAAGGATGGGGAAGGGAATCCTGCGGTTGGGGTCGCGTAACTGAATAAAGCGATTGACCAGTACCCCACCGGCCCCGCCCTGGGCAGTACGCGGCTGAGGGGTCACCTGGTAGATACGCAGCAGAAAGTCGGGGCTGTTGGCCTTGGAGCCGAAACCATTGTCGGCAAGCATCCAGAAGGTTCCTGGGCGAGGCCCTAGCTGTACCGCACTGAAGCCCTGCACAGGCTGAGAGCTAAAGGGTGCCTGGGCTGCGCGTATTCCAGGAGTTGCACGAAAGGCTCCGCTTGGAGGGCCAGGGACAAAGGTCTCGGCTGGCAACTCGGCAAAACCTACCAGCTCACTGCGAGGGGGCTGGGCCAGACCAACCAGCCCAAGAACCAGCCCGGCGATTGTAAAAATGAACTTATGCATGTCTCCTCCGTCAGGGATTCCCCAGCGGCCTGCCTGGACCGGCAAGGGGTAGGCTGGGCTGTGTGGGGGCAGGCTCGAGGCGGAAAGAATCTGTTCCAATACCAGATGCCTGCTACAAGACAGCCTGCCAGTAGCCAGTCAAGGATTTTTCACCTAGGTTCTTATTTGGACATGACACTCCCACCGTTGTCTCTGCCAGACTGAGTCGGTTGCCGCAGAAGGCGCACCCTTCACAGAACCCAGAGGGATCCAGGAGCGGTTT
>NZ_CALMCQ010000110.1 GCF_937863175.1 uncultured Meiothermus sp.
ATGGCCACTTTTTCGGGAAAACGAGGGGTAGCGCCAAGCTGTTCCAGCCGCTTGAAAAAGCTACCCGCTATGGAGTCCACCACCATCACCTGGTCAACCTCGAGCACCACTAACTCACCGGCTCGAACCTCCCGACCAGCCCGGTTGGAAAGGATTTTTTCGGCCAAAGACATTCCCATCGGCGCCCCCTACTTATGCGTGCAAATAGCTATCTAGCCACATAACAAAGCCTTCAATCCAGGTTCTCGAGCCTTACCGTGGGCACTTCCTCGGGAAGAAGGTGGCGGCTGAGGCCATATTCGGCGGCAATTTGCAAAAGCAACCCCTCGGGCTTTTTGTTGCGCCCGATCTCGGCGGTGCGGGCCTTGAACTCCTGGGTAACAAGCCGGGCCTGCTCCTTGCTAATCACAAAGTTTTCCACTTCTTTTAGATAGTAGTAAATCAGGTTCCAGCCTGACAAGGGCCCCAGCAATAGCTGGTTTTTGTCTACCCCAAAGTCGTGCAGATTGTGGGCCTCGTATACCTTCTTCTCGCCCAGGACAGCTTTCTGGTGTACTCCTGCGGTGTGGGTACGGTTGGTGAGCGAGACGGGCTCGGTGTAGGGAACCAGCGTACCCAGAATTGAACCCATCAGCACGTTCAGGGGGTAACACTGGCTCAGGTTGTACTGCTGGGCAATTTCGGGAAACTTCTTGGAGAGGTTGAACAATACCCCGGTTAGCGAGGGAATACCCGAACGCTCGGCCAGCCCCCAGATGGAGGCATCCACGTAGCTTACCCCCGCCCGCAATGCAGCCAGAACATTGGCCAGGGCCAGCCCCCGGTCGTTGTGAAAGTGGCACTCCAGCCTGGCCCTGGGGTAGCGCTGGCGCAGCAAGCCCACCACCTTGGTCACGTCCTCCGGCTCGGCAATACCCACCGTGTCGGGCATCCCCAGGGTGTTGACGTAGGGGTAAACCGCGTCGTAAAGGGCAAGCATATCGCTCTGGTCGGTGCGGAAGGCATCTTCGGCGCTAAACCGAAGGTAAAGGCTAGGGTAGGACTGGCGGGTGGCCTGGACCACCTCGTTTGCCAGCTCGATGGACTGCTCGAGGCTCTTTTGCGAGTTGTATTTTTGGGCCAGCGGCGAGACCCCCAGATACAAATTCAATCCGTTGCAGCCGAGTTCTAACGCCCGCTGAATGTCTGCCGGGTTGCAGCGACAGTGGGCCAGAAACAGAATTTCCTGCCGGGTGATGCTCTGGGCATAGGCGATCAATTCCCGCACGTCCTGCTCCTCAGCCACCCCCACCACCGGCGAGAAGACCTCGATATGGGTCACCCCCAGCTCGATAAGACCGGCCAGCAACAGTTTCTTCTCTTCCAGGCTAAAGCGGTACTTCTCGGTGTCGAATAGCAGGGGTGACTGCTGCCCGTCGCGGAAAGTGGTGTCCACGATCTCGATGGCTCGAGGCCGATAGGGCGAGTTTTGTATTTGCGGTATGGGATATTCTGCCTGCATAAAAACCTCAACAGAGACAAAAAACGCGACCCGCAGGCGGTTTGCGGGCCGGGTACGCAGCTATGCGGACTAGCTCAGACTAGCCCCCCGGCAGTGGATTTTTTTGCACTTATGGCCATCTCGAGTGATTAGGGTAACGGTGGTATACCAGGGTTGTCAAGGCGGGCTGGTTATGGTCGAGCGATGGTTGGTGAATACGATGGGTGTTGTCATTAGTCTGCTTTTTTCTGGGGTGCAACAAAAGCCCTAAAGCCTCACCAAAATTCCACACAAGTGAGCTACCACTCGAGCTTCTCCCCCATAAACTCGACCATCTCGCCGGGTTTGTAGAGGGTACAGGTGCGGTAGAGGCGCCCCATGGGCTCCCGGTAGACCTCGAGCACATCGTCTATCAGGTTTACCACCCAGTACTCGGGGATACCCGCCCCGGCGTAGACGGGCAGTTTTTCTTTGCGGTCGTACTCCAGGGTGGTATCGCTCACCTCAATGATCAGCAACACCTCCTGTGGTTCAGGCAAGCGGTCTTGGGGGGTATTAGAGCTGAGCAAGACCAGATCGGGCTCGAGTTCAGAACCGGGAGGTACACGAATGGGGTTTTGTACCGATACAATGGCTTTTTTGCTGAACACGACAGCAAGCAGCCCGGTCAGGCGGTTCAGGGTGTGCATATGCTTGGGGCCAATCGGACTCATCTGGTAAATCTCCCCCTCCAGCAATTCCAGGTTTTTGACACCCGCAAACACCCGCTCGAACTCCTCGACTGAAAAGCGGTATCTGGTAGCCATGACCCAATTGTAGCAACACTTCTTCTGTGTTTGGCTTTAGAGTTAGACCATGACGCAACCCGAAATTGATCTGTTGCAGCATCAGGACTCGTGGCGGCTGTGGCGCATCATGGCCGAAATCGTGGAGGGGTTCGAGGTGCTGGGTGAGCTGGGGGTGCCGTTGGTGACGGTGTTTGGCTCGGCCCGTTTCGACCCCACTAACCCCTACTATGGCCAGGCCGAGTTGCTGGGGCAAAGGCTGGTAGAAGCTGGCTACGGCGTGGTGACCGGCGGCGGGCCCGGGCTGATGGAGGCTGCCAATAAGGGGGCCTACAATGCGGGGGGCATCTCGGTGGGGCTGAATATTCAGCTACCCTACGAGCAAAGGGCCAACCCCTTCCAGACCCATAGCCTGAGCTTCCGCTACTTTTTTGCCCGTAAGCTGATGCTGGTGCGCTATGCCAAAGCATTTGTGTTGATGCCGGGAGGTTTCGGCACGCTGGACGAAATGGCCGAGGTGCTGGTTCTGGTGCAGACCAAAAAGGTGCACCCCTTCCCAATCTTCGTGCTGGATCGGGCTTACTGGAGCGGGCTACTGGACTGGATGCGCAGTACCATGCTGCCGGTCGGCGCCATTGCCGCCAAAGACCTAGACCTCATCACGGTGGTAGACACCCCCCTGGAAGTGCTGGAAGCCATGACCAGTGCCAACGGCAACGATACTTGATAAGCCCTGCCAGGGACGACTCTGATGGAATATCGGTACTTTCGCACCAGGGTCAAATGCGCACGGTGCGGTGTGAGTCCCCGGTCACCGTAAAAGCCGACCAGTAATAGGGGTTATGGTACTGCCGGCGCAGCATCAGCTGAGCCGCGCGCATGGCGGTGGCTACCGACATCCCCGCGCGCAGATTGGTGTATAAGGTGGTCATGAATTGGGCAGTGGCGTCGTCGCGCACCGGCCACAAGCTAGCGATCAGACAGGGCGCGCCCGCGTAGAGGAATCCCCGCGCCAGGCCCATCAATTCGTCACCGCTGGCTTGCTTGGCCAGACCGGTTTCGCAGGCCGAGAGCACCACCAGTTCGGCTTCCAGGTGCAGGTTGTAAAGGTCGCGGGCCGCCAGCCAGCCATCTGCCATGCGCAGCCCAGAAAACATGGGGTTGTCGGGGCGGAAAGCCCCATGGGACGCAATGTGCAAGACCTCGGCCTGGGGTGCGGCCGCAAAGAAGTTTTGCAGGGTAGCAGCTTCACCTACGAACGTATGCGGAGACTGGGCAATCCGGCTGATCTGCTCCACTTCCTGGGTGGCCTGGGGAATGTTTTCGATGGGCACCCCAAAGGCCACCAGCGAGCCCTGATTGTGGCGGATGCGTTTACGACACAGGGCAAACACCGCAGCGCTGGGCGAGAGCGAAAGCTCCGCGCGATCCAGCAGGTACTGCTCACCATCAAAAAGCGCAGCAAACGGGATGGCATGGAGTATCCCGTGGGGGACAATGATGAGGTGCTGACCGGAGAGCTGGAGCGGGAGGGGTTCGATGAGAAGGCGGTAGAGGGCCCGGAGATGGTCGTCAACCGAGCGTTTGAGGGCTTCCTCGCCGTAAATCTTCAACATTATACCGCCCTGAGCGACCCGGTTGAGGAAAAACTCGAGCTGCTCTAGGTGCAGCTGGACTTGCTCCAGGGTGCCCAGCTCACGCACCACCTGGACGTCTTCCCCCTGCACCACAAAGGCCATCAGACCCTGGCGGGTGTGGAAGTACTCGAGCAGGATGGCGCCGGGCTCGAGGGCTTGCCGCAAATCGTGCAGGCGAAACTCTTGAACCGGCTCGGTCACGGCTGCTTCGGGCTGAAGGCGCTCGAGTTCGCGGATTAGGTGCGTAACACGCCCCTCGACGGCTACCATGTTTTCCCAGTCGCTGCCACGGGTTCCAGCCGCCGACTCGGCTTCCGCTATCAGAAAGTGCTGGTTGAGCTCGTGGCGTGCGACGACCAGCTCCTGCTGCAAACGCTCGACCTCAGGGCTCCAGGCTGTGCGAGGACTTTCGCCCCTGCTGGCCAGCAGATCTACCAGGGCCCGCGACTTGGCTCGTTCGGCATATTCAAAGGCTTCACAGGGATGCTGGGTGTCCAGTAGCAGGTCTACCAGGTCGCCGTACACCTCGAGCTTGTCGCCTAGATAGGCCGACTTGAACTCGTCCCCAGGCAGGCTGACCCGCACCCCCTCGAGGCGCTCGATGGCTTGCTTGAAGTGCTGTTCGGCCTCGTGGGTACGCTTTTCCAACCAAGCCATCTGACCGCGCAAGCGCTCGATGCGGATGGTCAGGTCGGGAATACCCAGCCCCACTGCGAGTGAGGCAGCTTCTTCCAGATAGTGCTTGGCCTCAGAGCGGTTGCCCAGATCCAACAGGGCCTCAGCCATCACGCTCAGGCCCAGCGCTTTGGCCGAGGGTGCCTCGCCCAGAGCTTCGATGGCCCGCCCGGCTACCAGCACAGCCTGCTCGAGGGCGGCCACCTGGCCCTGGCGACCCGACTCCAAAAACAAAGAGGCTACCGAAACATCCACCAGGGCAGCCTGGAAGGCGTTTTCCAGGGATAACCAGCCCCCTCGAGCCCGTTCTAAAGTCTGGCGGGCTTCCTCGAGTTTGCCCTGCTTGGCCTGGGCGCTGCCCAGGGTGGTCAGGGCCTCGGCCTGTTCCATCTGCATACCCCGTCCCGCGAAAACCTCCACCAGTTCCTGGGAAAGCTTGCGGGCTTCCGATAACAGGTTGAGATCGAGGTGGATCCGGGCTTCCTCGAGCTGGGCAAAGGCTGCGTTGGGGCTGCCATCGAGCTTTCCATACATGGCCCGTACCCGGCTCAGAAGGTCGAGGGCCTGGTTCAGGCGGCCTTTCTTGCGGTAGAGCAGGGCCAGATTAACGCTGATGCCAATAAAGTCCTCGGTCAGGTTATGGGTACGCAAGATATCCAGGGTGGTCTGGTAGTGTTCTATCGCCTCATGGTAGCGATCCTGGGCCTCGTAAATAAGGGCCAGATTGCCGTGGGCCTTGCTCTGCCCCACCAGATCCCCTACCCGCGAGAGTTGCTCCAGCGCATACTCGGTGGTGCTCTCGGCCTCGGACATTCGGCCCGAACGGTAATGGATGATGCCGATGTTCACGCTGACCAGGGCTGCATCGCGAAGCAAACCCAGCCCCTGGAATGCTTCGCGGATTTCTTCCGCCAGGGCCAGGGCCCCGTTCATGTCACCCAGCATGGCCAGGGCCTGGATCTGCCGCATCCCGGCGCGGGTCGCATCTTCCCCATGTCCCAGGTTCTGGAGCCCCTGGCGGGCTTCTTCATAAATCGGAATAGCCTCGGCAAAATGGCCGCGTACCGTGAGTCCTACGGCATACGCCCACAAGGCCACCGGTCGGGCCCTGGCATCCTGTACGTAAGCTGCGGCTTCTACGGCCCGTTCCCCCGCCAGCAAAGCCTGGGCAGTATTCGCATCTTTCTGGCGGTCTACCTCCGCCTTAAGAACTTCAATTAATCCAATCGCTGGCACAGTCTGTTGAAGGCGCGCCAGTCGTTTGGCTGGGTCGGGCTCGTCCATCAGATACTGGGCCAGGTCTGTAGTATTCATAACGGCAATGCCTCAATCTTAACTGGAATTGATAATTAAACCTAATTATCTAATGTTTTCCGTCTGGATTCAAGCGGCAGAATCATCGCTCAGGAAGCCCCGAATCGAACGCAGGGCTTCCACCACCACGGGGTCGAAACGCTGCCGGGCCTCTCGGGCAATATCCTCCAGGGCTTCTTCAACGCTGAGAGCAGCACGGCCTTCCACGTGTTGCAGGGCCGCTGTAAACTGCTGAGCCACTTGCAGCACCCGGGCCGCCCTGGGGATCTGTTCACCCGACAGACCCAGAGGGCGACTGCCCCCGTCCCAGCGGCTGTGGACAAACATCAGCACCCGTGCGGCCTCGCGCCACAACCCGTCGGGGATCTGCACATCCGGGACAGCCTCAATTTCACCCAGGGCCAGTTGCAGCAGATAGCAGCTGGCCTGCAACACCTGTTGTTCCTCTGGCTCAATTTTCAGCGCCTGGCCCAGCCGGGTGGCAGTGCGGAAAAGGGGGGTCTCGAGTTGAACCATCAATTGATCCTGCTCCAGGGCTTGATCGAACAGCGGGGCGCGGCCCTTGCGTAGGGCCTTATCTTTGTACATCTGGTCGTCGGCTATGCGCCACAGATTCTGGATATCCGGCACATCGGTGGGGTATACGGCATAGCCCAGACTGACCCGCAAATAGGCGCTATCGGAGATGCGGATCTCCTCCAACAGCGCACGGTAACGCTCGGCTGTGCGGGGTGGATTGAGGGTACTGGATCCTACGATGATCAGAGCAAACTCATCTCCTCCCAGGCGGTAGGCTCGGTCGCCCGCCCGGGCTTTGGAGCGCAGCACCCCGCCCAGCCGCACCAGCACGTGATCGGCATGGACGTGGCCGTAGGTATCGTTGATGGTTTTGAATCCATCCAGATCGAGCAACACCAGCACCACCTTGCGGTCATGAGCCTGGTCGAAGAGCTTTTCCAGATCGCGTTCGAAGGCCCGGCGATTGCCCAGTCCGGTCAGGGGGTCGGTGTAGGCAGCCCAGGCCAGTTCGCGCCGCAGGGTCCACTCGACCCGTACCACTCCAATGGCTGCTGCCATATCGCTGAGGAGTTCCTGGGTCAGGGTATCGGGTAGCCGGTGTTGCTGGGTACTGAAGAGCAGCAGTGCGCTGACTTCGCTGCTTTTGCGCAGAATGGGCAGGATAAATAAGCTGCGCAGGCCGGCTTCAACCAGCTCGGGACGATGGTTTGGGTACAGATCGTAGCGGGGAATTCCTACTTGTTGTCCGCTGCGCAGCCGTTCGCCTAGCTGGCGGGTGATGGCTGCTTCTACCGGCAGCCCCGCACCCCATCCCGCCTGGGCAATGGTGCGAATGGCGTGCCCTTCGAAAGCAATCAAGCGAGCCCCTTCCGCCCCAGATAGGCGGGTGGCTTCCTCGAGGGCATCCTGCAACCCGGTCTCGAGTGGCTGCTCGTGCGAGGCCCGCAACAAGGTGTTGACCGCAGATAGCCACAGCGACTGGCGTTCAGCCGCTTCTCGCAGATACACTTCACGCAGGATTGGGGCCACCCCTGCCACATACTGGTTCACCAGATCCACTTCGGCCTGGCCGAGGAATCGGGCAGGAGCATACAGATGTAATACTGCCCACACCTGACGGTTTGCAACCAGGGGCAGGGTCAGGTTGACACCAGGCTCTACGGTCGCTGGTTCCAGTTCGGCCGGTAGTGCGCCGAGAACCCGGTGCAGAACATGCCCCTCGCGATCCAGATGAACCCTCCCGCCCAACCAGCCTTCCGGCGAACCCAGATAGGCCGTCTTGAGCGAAGACTCCAGCACCGCTTCCACACCCTCGTAGCCCGTAAGGGCCGGGAGGGCTTCTTTGGGCACTCCGCGAAAAACCTGTAAGCTAAAGCGGTTCAGACCCTCCCGCATCCACAAAAAGGCCTGTTCGACTCCAGGCAGTTCGCGGATTAACTCCTCGAGGCCCAGCTCCAGGGCCTGGGTAGCACCCGCCGCAGAGAGCAAGCGGTCAATCAGTTGTGTAGAGACGGCTTGCGGCAATACGTGCCGACCGGGTTTGGACTCCGAGGGGACTCGAGCCAGGCGCAGGCGACGTGGAGGCCGATCTTGAGGCATGCCAAAACTCCCTTAATACGTTTGCCAAGGTTTTGCTAATACCCGACAACACTGCTTATTCAGTACACATCTACCGAGCGCACCACAAACTGCTGCTCGCCCAGCCTCATCTCGAGGTGATAAACCCCGGTGGTCGGCACCGGCAGGCGAAACATACCGGAGGCGCCCAGTTCCACTTCCTGCAACAATCCGCCATTGCAGGCTACCAGGCGGGCCTGACCGTTACTCTGGGTGGGCGTGACCAGCTTGCCAATCAAGAGCGACTCCGCCCCCTCGACCTTGAGGCTCAGGTCAAGATAGTGGTGGTCTACCTTGTACAGTTTGCTCCACGATCCGCTCAGGCTGTTGTTGCGCACGTCGTGTAGCAAATTGCGCGAATCCATGACCAGGATGGCCTCGCGGCGGGTGGGTGTTTTGTCGGTAATCACGGCATTCTCTCCTCGTATGACTGCAGTAAGTATCTAAATCCCACAATAGGAAAGCTTTTGCGCTCGGGGGGTGTATATGACCGTTACGTAGAACGAAATTCCTTAATACAACACCCCAGTTCGTTACGTTGTGGGTGCGATAATCGGCCAGAAACAGGCCAATTGCTCTGTGTCAATCACACATACAGACTTAACGCCTGTGTATTACAAGCCTTGTAAGAAGTCCGTCTGGGTGTCTCCGTAGTCAGGGTGAAAAATCAGTGTTCGACGTGTACGCAGGGGTTGGGCCTGTTCGCGCTTTGCCTGGATACGCTCCCGGGGGTTGCTCAAAAACAACATCGCACGGGTTTTGATCCGTGCGATGCAGTCCTCCTTCTGGTGGGTTACAGCACTTCCAGGCCTCGCACCAAAAAAGTCTCTTCGCCCAGATCAACCTCCAACACATGATCCCCTTTCTCCTGGATGCTCACCCGGAAGTTTCCATATTCATTAACGGGGCTGGTGTTGCTGCGGCTGGGACTATGCAAGGTCACGTTCAAAGCCACCGGCTTTTGCGCTTCGACAAGCACCTGCCCCACCAGCATCGCGCCCCTGCCCTCGGCCTTCAGCGACAAATCCAGGTACATATCCCCAGCTTTGTAGAGCTTGCTCCATGTGCCATGAAAGTTTTGGCAGCGCACAGCGGCGCTGGGCAAGTTGCGCGAATCCATAATCAGGATCGCTTCCTTACGCGATGAGGGAGGGTTTGAAATCATGACGAGCTCCTGGCTTCACAGTTATGCGGTGTTGGCTGGCCTCGAGACACCCCTGCTCAGGGACTGCTGATTAGACTAGCGGTAAACCCTGGATATCAAGTGCAGATTTGACCGTTACGTTCCAGGCCGCTCTGCAAGATTAACAATTTTTCTCGGTGTTTTGGGACGAATAGGCGGTTAACATTAATTCAAAAGCGCCCCCCTGGGCTTCGAGGCGCATTCTACGAACGCGGATGAGCCGTGTACTGCTCGGCTCGTACTCGTGGGGGTGCGCCCCGTAATGAGCGTCACGGAGGCAGACCTCGAGCCAAGACCAGGCGCATGACCTTCTGGGGGCGCTAACGAATAGAATCAAACCATGTCAGTTAGCCTCGAGCAGATCCGGGCCGCCCGCGAGGTGATTCGCGGGGTGATTATCCCCACCCCCACCCTACCCGACCCCCTTGCTTCCGAAGACTTCGGAGCCAGGCTCTTTGTCAAGGCCGAGTGTTTGCAGCGCGGCGGCTCCTTCAAGATTCGCGGGGCCTACCACAAAATTGCTTCGCTCACCTCCGAAGAAAAAGCCAGGGGAGTGATTGCCCCTTCAGCAGGCAACCATGCGCAAGGGGTTGCGTTGGCGGCCTCGCTACAGGGCATCCGCTCCACCATCGTGATGCCCGAGCATGCTCCCCTGACCAAAGTGGTGGCGACCCGCCGCTACGGGGCTGAGGTGGTGTTGCACGGCACCAGCTTCGACGACGCAGTAGCCCATGCCCACGAACTCCAGCAGCAACACGGCTATACCTATGTCCACGCCTTCAACGACGAAAAAATCATCGCCGGACAGGGCACCATCGGCCTCGAGCTGCTGGAAGCCCTGCCCGACCTGGAGGTGCTGGTGGTGCCCATTGGGGGGGGTGGCCTGATTGGAGGGATTGCTAAGGCGGTCAAAACCCTGCGTCCGCAAGCCCGCATCCTGGGGGTGCAGGCGGTGGGTTGTGCGCCGGTCAATCTGTCGCTCCAGGCCGGGGCCCCCATCAGCGTTCCGGTGGCCCAGACCATCGCCGATGGCATCGCGGTCAAGCGCCCTGGCGACCTGACCCTACCCCTGATCCAGCAGTACGTAGACGAAGTGCTCGAGGTCACCGACGACGAGATAGCCCGGGGGATCGCCCACTGTGCCCAGAACCTCAAGCTGGTGGTGGAGGGGGCCGGGGCTGCCGGGATGGGGGCCATTCTGGCGAGCAAAGTCCCCATCAAGTCGGGGCAGACCCTGGCGACCGTGTTGTGCGGGGGCAACATAGACGGCAACCTGCTCTCCCGGGTGATCGAGCAGGTGATGGTGCGGCAGGGGCGCTACCTGCTGCTTAAGCTGGCCGTGATAGACCGTCCGGGGGCCTTAGCCAGGGTTATTAACCATGTTGCTGCGGCTGGGGCCAACATCGTGGACGTGTTCCATCGCCGCGCCCTCTGGCTGGCCCCGCTGGGCAAGGTGGGGGTGGAGCTGGTACTGGAGGTGCGCGACGCCCAACACGGCCACGGGGTGGTGGCGAGCCTCGAGCAAGCGGGCTATGCGGTTGAACGCGACGAGCCTGGCGTGTGGCCGGACTGAGCGCAGTGGTTCGCGAACCCGAATTTCAAACCAAGCACGCGGTTGAGCAGGTCGCAGGCCTCAGGTCTTAAGTCAGCCTGGGGCCGGTTAGATCCTGCGCCTGGGTGAAGGTTTCTGGCACCCTTCGACCCTTACGTCTAGACCTGAGTGGTCAGGATGAAAAAAAATCTTGTCACCAGGCCACTAAGGAATAGGCGTGGCGATCCACGAACCCCGGCTAAGACCGGTGCGCTCGTTCTCTCGCTGCACCAGAATAAACGGCCCCCGAATGCTCTGGTCGGCCTGGACATCGCCTTCTCCCACCAGGCGTCCGCCCTGGCCCAGATCAAAGATGACAAACACCTTCGTGTCGCCTGCAAGGGCTCCTTTTACCGGGATTTCGCTGTTGTCGGCCAGTAAAAGACTGCCTTCCAGGC